>NZ_JBAQPS010000400.1:0-5200 GCF_049305995.1 Sulfuricurvum sp. | reverse complement strand
GCCTTATTATGTCGTATTCGTGACAGTGGACAAGATAGTGGATTGGAAGTAGGTTCTTGTGTAGAACGTTTAGATGCAGTAGCAAACGGTATGCCTTTGAGTGAAGCTCCTGCAATGGTTCCAGTATTCTCTGAAGCTGAGCCGATTGTTGAAACGACTTCGCAGGAAGAAGGTGATTATTCAGAAATGAGTGAAGCAGAAGTGGAAGCAGAGATTGAACGCCTCATCGCAGCACGTCAGGCAGAAGATGCAGCTAAACGCGGACAAAAAATCAAAGCTTCTAGCGATACGGAGCCAAATTATGACGGAATGAGTGATGATGAAGTCGAATCCGAAATAGAGCGACTTCTTGCAGAACGTCAAGCTCAAGATGCTGAAAAACGGGATCAAAAAAGTTTGGAATCGGAAAAAGCAAAAGCTGAAAGCATCGTGACTCCGGTTCAAGCTCCTACTGTTCAATCTGTGCCTAAACCTACAGCCGTAGTAGCACCTGCTCCACGACGAAGTGAACCAAAAGAAGATGGGGAAGCTCGTGGTGGGGCGGCGGTTGAGCAAACGATACGTGTTGATGTTAAACGATTGGATCATTTGATGAATCTGATCGGAGAACTCGTTCTCGGGAAAAACCGCCTCATTAAAATTAATGATGACGTTGAAGAGCGGTACGAAGGGGAAGCCTTCCTTGAAGAACTAAACCAAGTTGTTTCCATTGTTTCATTGGTAACGACCGATTTGCAAATTGCCGTTATGAAAACCCGTATGCTTCCGATTGGAAAAGTATTTAACAAATTCCCTCGTATGATCCGTGACCTTTCACGAGAGCTCAACAAAAAAATTGAGCTAGAGATTACAGGAGAAGAGACGGAACTCGATAAATCGATCGTTGAAGAGATTGGTGATCCGCTGGTTCATATCATCCGTAATTCATGCGATCATGGTATTGAAACACCGGAAGTTCGTTTGGCTTCAGGTAAAGAAGAGAGCGGAACTATTCACCTCAAAGCGTACCATGAGGGAAATCATATCGTTATTCAAATCATCGATGATGGTAAAGGTCTCGATGCAGATATGCTCAAGCAAAAATCGATTGAAAAAGGGATTGTTACTGAAAAAGAAGCTGATACCATGACAGAAAAAGAGGCATTTGGTCTCATATTTCGTCCAGGTTTTTCAACGGCTGCACAAGTAACGAGTGTTTCGGGACGCGGTGTTGGTATGGATGTCGTGAAAACCAATATCGAAAAGCTCAACGGTATGATCGACATCGACTCCGAAGTAGGCAAGGGTACGTCGATGAAACTCAAAATCCCACTTACCTTGGCAATTATCCAAGCGTTGTTGGTTGGGGTACAAGAAGAGTATTATGCGATCCCTCTCGCTTCAGTTCTTGAGACGGTACGTATCAGTAAAGACGAGATTTATACCGTTGAAAGCCGCTCCGTTATGCGTCTTCGTGATGAAGTCCTCTCTTTGGTACACATCGGGGATATCTTCGAAGTCGAGCGTGTATTTGACAACAGCGAACACGCGTATGTCGTCGTTCTCGGTCTTGCGGAGAGTAAAATCGGACTTATCGTCGATTCACTCGTCGGGCAAGAAGAGATCGTTATTAAATCCCTCGGTGAATATCTCAAAGGGATCGAAGGGATCGCAGGGGCAACCATTCGCGGAGATGGCGGTGTAACCTTGATTGTTGATGTTGCGGCATTGATGCAGATGGCAAAATCGGTGAAATCGACTGTAGGTCAAGAGAGTGCTGAAGCCAAAGGACGTTCTGGTGCAAAAAATAAATCGAGTGATTACAAAGTAATGATTGTTGATGACTCAAAAACAGATCGTACTATTATGCGCAAAGCACTAGAACCAATGGGTATTACACTGATAGAAGCAACGGATGGTTTGGAAGCACTTAATATTTTAAAGCAAGGTGATCATGTGTTTGATGCTATGTTAGTAGATATTGAGATGCCTAGAATGGATGGTTATACCGTAGCCTCTGAGATTAAAAAGTATAGTAAATATAAAAACCTTCCACTGATAGCGGTAACGTCTCGTACCGGAAAAGCAGATCGTATGCGTGGTGTGGAATCAGGAATGGTAGAATACATTACTAAGCCGTATTCACCGGAATATCTGATGAATGTTGTAAAGCGTAATATCAAATTCAACGAGGGGTTATAACATGAGTGAAAAACTTCAACAAATTATCAATAAACAGCAAAAATCCCTCTCAGGGGATGATGTTAAAATCGATGAAGTAATTCAACTTGTCGGTTTTATAGTCGGTGATGAAGAGTTTTCGGTACCCATTTTAAGCATTCAAGAGATCATTAAACCAATTTCTTGGACTCGTGTTCCACAAACTCCTGCTTATATTTTAGGGGTTTTCAATCTTCGCGGTTCGGTGATTCCATTGATTGATTTACGTTCACGTTTTGGATTGACAATGATAAAACATACCGAAGAAACTCGTTTTATCGTTATGAAAAATGGAGATGATGTTGCCGGATTTGTGATTGATCGCCTCACTGAAGCGATCCGTTTAGCGAAGCGAGATGTGGGTCCTGCTCCTGATACAATTTCTGAAGAAGAGAGTATGCTTGCTGGAGTTGGAAAACAATCGGATCGCATCATTACAATTCTAAAAGTGCATAAATTATTGGAGAGAAATTTCTAATCTTTCGTCATCCTCGAGCTTGACCCGAGGAACCATCTTAAAAAAGATAGCTGGATTCCCGATCGGATCGGGAATGACGAGAAAAAGTTTCTGATTCTTTTTCAATTTTATGGCACAATATCGCCATGAATGAAACACACTTTGTAAACCGCCGCTCCAAACTCCTCACTATGATGGAGGAGGGTGTGGCGATTATCACCTCCGCACCTACCCAAAGCCGCTCTAATGACACCGAATATCCTTACCGACAAAACAGCGATTTTTATTATTTATGCGGATTTAACGAAGATAACTCGGTATTGGTTTTGATCAAAACTCCCAATGCCTCGAAAACAATCCTATTTGTCGAAGCTCATAATGCCGAGCACGCTCTTTGGAACGGGGCGCGACTTGGCGTTGAGGGTGCACGAGAACGCTTTAGCGTCGATGAAACACACGATATTGCCCAATACGATGGAATGATCAAAGAGATTTTACGGGAGCATATCAATCTCTATGTCGATCTCTACAACGATTCAGCGAGAGTTGTCGAAGCGAAAGCTGCCGCACAATCACTTCACTCTACACGCGGTGTTAAACGCCATATCCGCTCCATCCGTGACGTCACCTATCTTATCCGAACCTTACGACTTATAAAGTCACCCGAAGAGATCGAGACGATAAAAAAAGCGATTGCTATTACCGCCAAAGCTCACCATAGTGCAATGCAAATGTGCCGTGCAGGGATGAGAGAATATCAACTTCAGGCGCATATGAACTATGTTTTTTTAAACAACGGTGCCATGAGCGAAGCCTACGGTGCTATCGTCGCAGGGGGAAATAATGCCAACACCCTCCATTATGTCGACAATCGTGACGAACTTCGCGAGGGTGATTTAGTCCTCATCGATGCCGCGTGTGAATGGGAACTTTATGCGAGCGATATTACCCGCACCTTTCCGATTAACGGCAAATTCAGCGATCCACAGCAAGAAGTTTACAATGCCGTTCTTGATGTTCAGCTCCGTGTCATCGAAGCGATACGAGTGGGTGTCAAACGCGATTGGCTCCAAACGTACAGTGAAGAGCTGTTATGTGACGCCTTGATAAAACTGGGGGTTTTGAACGGTGAACGAAGTGTATTGATAGAAACGAAAGAACACAAAAAATATGCTCCGCACGGGATAGGGCATTGGATGGGGCTGGATGTGCATGATCCGTGCCCGTATGTGGACGAAGAGGGTGAGTCGTTAGCGTTTATGGCGGGGATGGTGATGACGATTGAGCCGGGGTTGTACTTCCGCGCCGATGATGAGTCTGTTCCGCAAGCGTTTCGCGGTATCGGTATCCGCATCGAGGATAATATCCTCGTTACCGAAGTGGGGTATGAGAACCTCTCGGCGATGATTGCCAAGAGAGTGGAGGAAATAGAGGGGATGTGTAAAACACAAATTTGACATATTGCCGATTATGATCTATAATCATTTTCATATATGAAGGATAAAATATGAAAACGCTCTCTATTTCTCAGGTACAACGTGAGTTGCATCATTTGGATAATTTTGATATTGTTGAGATTGTCGATAAAAAACGGGATATTGTCAAAGGGTATTTTGTCGATATTAAATACAAAGCGGTGATTGAAGCACTTGCATCGAAAGAGAAAAAGCAATCCCTCAGTAACTTTGCTGGAATGTGGGAGGGGCGTGATGATATAGACCAACAAACCCTGAGAGAAAAAGCATGGCGCAAATAGTTCTCGATACGAACATCCTCATCGAAATTTTAAAAAATAATACTCAGACGTTACGAGCAGTTGAGGGTTTGAACGGAGGACTTTGTATCAGTGCTATCACCGTTATGGAACTTTATTTCGGTGCACGAGACAAAACTGAGCTATCGAAGCTTAAAAAGTTTATCGAACTATTTGAAGTAATTGAAATTAATGCTGATATTTCGAGTCAAGCCATTCTTTTAATTGAAAAATACGCTAAAAGCCATCATTTGGATATTCCTGATGCACTCATTGCAGCAAGTGTGCTGGTGAATAAACTTCCTCTTATGACTTATAATCGCAAAGATTTTAAATACATTGATGGATTGATGCTCATTAGTTAGACTTTTTTCCCGTCATTCCCGATCTGATTGAGAATCTAGTATTCTCGTTTCTCGTTCGCCCTGAGCTTGTCGAAGGGTAGATAAATTCATGGTTCGACAAGCTCACCACGAACGAAAATCCAGTTTTATGCTTTATTTTCTTCTTGAATAAAATCACACGGATCAATTTCTAATACTTTAGCAATTTTATACAAGTGCTCAAGATTGAAATGTTTGCTTTCAACCCCAATTTCGGCTTTTGCGACAGTGGAAACTGATTTTTGACCGATAGCAAGAGCCAATTGTAATTGACTCAGCCCTTTTTCCTGCCTCAATTTTTTGACATTGAAACCAATACGACGATAAAAAGCTTCTATTTCTGCTTCTGATATTTCGATTTCTAAATTCATCTATTGGTTTCACTACAGTGTAATTTTAATGTAAGCT
>NZ_JBAQPS010000399.1:0-8293 GCF_049305995.1 Sulfuricurvum sp. | reverse complement strand
CAATATGATATATCGATATTTAGCCCTTTTATATTTTTTATTTACCTTTTCTTTGTACGCTCAAATCGATAAAGACGAACTTGATAAACTCAATGTGGAAGCTTTATTAATCAAAGAGCTCACTACGGGTGAAGTGATCTATTCAAAAGAAGCTCTAAAAGAGGTCAAACCTGCTAGTTTAACTAAAATCATGACAGCTATACTGGCACTTGAACAGGGGAATTTGAATCGTCCGATTACCATTACAACAGAAATGACAACCGTCGAACCGACCAAAGCAGGCTACAAAGAAGGAGAGATAATCTCTTTAGAAGATTTAATCAAAGCGACCATGATCAAATCGGATAATGATGCAGCAATGGCAGTAGCCATCGCCATCGGAGGAGATTTAAATACCTTTGTCGAAATGATGAATATTAAAGCCAAACAAATCGGCATGAATAATACCACTTTTACCAATCCTTGCGGTTTTGACATCGGCGAACACCACTCGACACCTATGGACCTTCTCCATCTAGCCGAATACGCTATACAAAATCCTTTGTTCAATGATATCACTAGACAAAATCAACATACTTATTATTCACTCAACACGAATCGAAAATTTGTTGCCAAAACTCATAACTATCTTTTGAACCGTTATGAATATGCTGTCGGAGTCAAAACAGGCTATACCTCAAAAGCAGGCCCTTGTCTCATCGCACGAGCCAAAAAAGAGGGAAATGACTGCTTAATCGTTATGCTCAATGCCAAAGAAAATCGTTGGATTATTGCTCAACAAATATTTGAACAAGTATTTTTATTGCCGGTTATTGAGTATTGGAGAGATGTTTGATTTTATTTGGAACTTTCTACAATTCTTCCTCTTATTTTTATAAAAGCTTATATCCCCATTTTGCAACAGAAACGATATGGATAAAAGGGAGTTTTTTTCGGAGATCTCTTATAATACATTTAATAGGATTATGCGTTTTTGAAGAGCTATTGTAAATCCGTTCTTCAATATAATCATATTCAATGACTTTACCCCGATTTTCAATGAGCAATTCAAACATCATTATCTCTTTATTCGTCAAAGATATCTCTTTATTTTGAAAAAATATTGTTTTTGATTCATAACTATAATAAGCATTTTCATATTCATCAAATGTAATTTTACCGGTATGGTAATTCTTTTTTTGACGTATACGATGAAGCGTATCATTTAACTTTGAGTATGTGATTGGTTTAATCAAATATTCATCGAGTTTTAACGTCACAGCTCTCATTAGATACTGCTGATGAGAATGGGCAGTTAACACAATAATTGTCGTATCCGGGTCATTTTTACGTATTTTTTGAATTAACGCCAATCCATCCATCTTAGGCATTTCTATATCCGTAATAATAATATCCGGAGTATATTCGTTATAATATTTCCACCCCTCTTGTCCATCAAATGCACTGATAACGGTATTAAATCGATTCTCTAAAAAAAAAGCGATATTTTTATTACTCTCTCTATCATTATCGATAATTAAAATGCTGTTAGGTGACTTTACTCGCATTGGTTTCCATTTCAGCTATTTATTTAATAATTATTAAAAGTTAACTACTCTTTTTCTACACTTTTATGGGTTAAGATTGTTATCTATTTATTTAAAGTAGCATGAGCATTTTACTGAATTATATTATAATGTACTCAAAACAAGGGATATAAAAATGGAAGAAATACTTAAAGATACCGATTTTTTAGTCTCTCAAACAGATTCAAAAGGTAAAATTCTTTTTGCCAATGAAGATTTTTGCAAAATTGCGGGTTATACTCTCGAAGAACTGATCGGAAAACCTCACAGCATGGTTCGTCATCCTGATATGCCAAAAGCAGCTTTCAAAGATTTATGGGATACCGTTCAACGAGGTAAAGTTTGGAAAGGCTATGTTAAAAATGCAACTAAAGAAGGTGGTTTTTACTGGGTCTTTGCCACTGTTTATCCAAATATTGAGTGTAGCGATAATGAAGGAGGATACCTCTCTTGTAGACGAAAGCCTTCTCGTGATGAGATCAAAGCAGCAGAAAATCTCTATCGAACCATGCGTTAAGAAAGGTCATAAAGAATGCAAAAAAGTACAAAAATTATTATTTTATTAGCCATAGGTATTTTGGGATTAGTATTATTGCTTATTTTAAATTCTATTTGGATTGCAGCAGCGGTCATTCTTACTCTTATGAGTAGTGCTATCGGCATCACTCTCTCATCTTCTTCCGAGTCAGAGCTCTTTTCACAACATTTAAATGATTTTGAAGAGTTATTACAATTTAAACGTAACCAAATTGTTCCCATCCCGGCTGAACCAAATAGTATAGAAGAAAAATTAAACCATATTGCTAAAATACACGAAGCAATATTAGAACAAGATACTAAAGTAGCAGGGGAAATGGTACTCCTTGCCGATAAAGTTGGTCGTGGTCATTATATGTGCCGTGTCGCAAGTGACAGCAAAACCCCCCATGTTCATCTCCTACGAAAAACGATGAATGCCATGCTCGATTCAACCGAAAAAAATCTCGATCAAGCAGTCAGTGTTTTAGAAGCACTAAGCCAAAGAAAATTTTCGACACGTACACACATAACCGTCGAAGGAAAAATGGGGGAAATGCTCGAAAAAATCAATGATCTAGCAACAGCACTTCAGTCTATGGAATCTCAAAATAACGAAGCTAAAGAAGTATTAAATAACAATACCAAACAACTTAAAAGTACCATTGAAACCCTCCGCGTAAACCAATTTGTTGAACTTAACGGTATGATTAATACAACTGTAGAACGAATTCAAAGTGTTGCGAATAAAGAACATGAGCTGTCAGAAAATCTAAAATCACTTGCCGGTAATGCTCAAGAAACGAAGCAGATACTAACAACCATAGGAGATATTGCTGATCAAACGAATCTTTTAGCACTCAATGCTGCTATTGAAGCAGCACGAGCAGGAGAGCATGGACGAGGATTTGCCGTTGTTGCCGATGAGGTACGCAAACTGGCTGAACGGACTCAAAAAAGTTTGGCTGAGACATCCGCGACCATCAATATACTCATTCAAGCTATTAATGATAACAGTGAAGCACTCAATCAGAATATGGATGATATGATGGAGTTGACTCAGTATGTAGGAACAGTAGATGATAAAATGGAAGAGTTGCTTCTGAGTATGAATCGATTAAGCTAGAATAATTACAATCAAGGGGGTTAAAAACAACATGAGCCAACAAGAAGTATTTTTCGGAGAGAATGAATTCATTGTCTCAAAAACAGATTTAGGAGGGCGAGTTACCTATGGAAACGCCTTATTTATCAAAATTTCCGGTTATGAAGAAAATGAATTAATAGGTGCCCCTCATAATATCCTCCGTCATCCTGACATGCCGGCACTTGTTTTTAAACTTTTATGGGAGACGGTCAAAACCGGTGAGGAAATTTTTGCATACGCTCTTAACCAAAATAAAGAAGGAAATTACTATTGGGTGTTTGCCCATGTCACACCATCCATCAATGGAGATGGCAAAATCATTGGATACCATTCTGTTCGACGTAAACCTACAGAAAAAGCATTAAAGGTGATTAAACCTCTATATGCTGAGCTTCTACGTGCTGAAAAAGCGGGTGGGATAAGTGCCTCACAAAAGATTTTCGATACTTTACTGCAACAAAAAGGGGTTTCGTATGAAGAACTTGTCTTCTCTCTCTAAGGCACAATACCTTAACTTTATAGCGTTGGGAGTTTTTACTCTAACGATTTTACTGGAAGCTGTATTTCATGGTTTAGGATGGCTGCAACTCCTCACACTGTTTAATTTTGGATTAGCATGGTTGATGTTTATCCATATTAAAGAAGCACAGCAAACAGTTCGAAGTGTCGGAACAATTTTACGAGAAGCTAATCAAGGTAATTTGGAATCTCGGATAATCCACATTAAAGATCATGGAGAGTTTGCGGAACTATCATGGCAGGCCAATGATTTACTCGATCAGTTAGAAACATTTATGCGTGAAATCAATGCCGGAGTTACTAAGGCAAGTCAGGAAAAATTTTATCGTAAAGTGATCTGCAAAGGGTTAAACGGTGCATTTAATTATAATTGTTCTCTTGTCAATATGGGAATCAATGCAATGGAACATAGTGCTCATAGTCTTCAGCGAACAGCCGTTAATTCCAAATTAAGTGCAATTGGACATGGGGTGGCAGGTGGGTTAAATATTATTCAGCAAGATTTGACAACCAATATTAGCCAACTTGGAGCAATCGTCGAAAAAAGTCAATCAACCGCAGAACATTCAAGCCAAACGGTTGAAGAGCTTGAAGATATTATTATCAAACTTTCCTCTCTCATTGAACTCATTCAAACGTCCAATGATGCAGTAACAGCACTAAACGACAAAACCAATGAAATATCTTCTATCGTTAATTTGATCAAAGATATTGCCGATCAAACGAATCTTCTCGCACTCAATGCCGCTATTGAAGCAGCACGCGCGGGAGAGCATGGACGCGGATTTGCCGTTGTTGCCGATGAAGTACGTAAATTGGCTGAACGAACCCAAAAAGCAACCAGTGAGATTGGTATGTCGATTCAAATACTCCAACAAGATGCTTCAGATATCCAAAATAATTCAGAAACAATGAGTGATATAGCAGGGGAATCGAGTTCAACCATTATGAGCTTTAGAGACACCTTGCATAAATTTAACGGTGATGCACTTGAAACGGCATATCAAGCAGAAAATATTGAGAATTCCACCTTTATTACATTGGCTAAAATCGATCATATCGTGTTTAAATCCAATGCATTTAGTTCAGTATTTGAAGGTAAAATAAAAAATCCATTTGCAGACCACCATAATTGTCGTTTAGGCAAATGGTATGAGGGTGGAAAGGGGAAAGAGCGTTTTAGTATGCTGCCTTCTTACCGATTACTCGAACAACCTCATGCAAACGTACATGCTAAAGTCCATGCAAACCTCACGTTCATTGAGAATTCAGATCGTGTTGTTGAAAATCGAGATGCTGTTATACGCAATTTTACAGAGATGGAAGCATCCAGTGATGAGCTGTTCACAATTCTCGATAATATGTTACAGGAATCTTTTCAACAAAAAACAATGGTTAAACGTCAATAAGCTCTCTTTTTAGCTCAAAGTTTCCGGTACAGTGGATGAGATGTTCTCTTCAAATAGACTGACCGGATACAAAAAAACTCTTCACATTAAATCCTTGCAAGAGAAGATAAGCTATAATCTCAGATATGAACAGTGAAAGCCCTATCTTCCACATTGCACCCACACCTGCCTTACCAACGCGTCAATGCCGTTTTTATGCACGGATGATGGGATATACTCTTAGCTATGGAAACTATATTTTAGCTTTGATTGTTTGGTGGAAAAGTGACTGGTTTATCGCCATCGGAGTGCTCTTGCTCAGTTTTATCGTTTTTGGGATCATCCGTAGCAAACTTCGTAACGATTCCATCCCACCCGTTCAACGTGAAACTCCCTATACCGATTACGCTATCGCGACATGGTATCTATCACGAACAACCTGTTTTACCCTCCCTAAGGAATAATATTTATGGCACTTGTCGATCTTCTCAATGTATCCAAACACTATGAAGCCCAAAAAATTTTAGAAAATATCAACTTCCATATCGATGAGGGGGAACGGGTCGTTATCGTCGGCAAAAACGGAAGCGGCAAATCGACTCTGATGAAAATCGTCCACGGCTCTCTTGATGCTGATGAGGGGGAGCGAATCAACCGACAGGGAATAGAGATCAAAATGCTCTCCCAAGTCCCCGCGTTTGACCCCTCTCATAACGTCCGTGAAGCGATCGAAGCGGGTTTGGGGGAGCTTCGGACGGCAAAAATACGATTTGATGAGATCTCAGCCCTCCTCGCCGAGCAATTTGACAACGAAATTCTCCTCCAAGAGCAATCTCACCTAACCACCTTTCTCGATCATCATAATGCGTGGAATCTCGATGATAAGATCGAGCGGATCATGCACCATTTCATGCTCAAAGAATATGAAACTAAAAAGGTTGATCTACTCAGTGGAGGGGAACAACGCCGTGTTGCTCTCGCTTCACTGCTACTTCTCAAACCTGATATTTTATTGTTAGATGAGCCGACCAACCATCTCGATGTCTATATGGTGGAGTTTCTCGAAGAGCTGATTCTCAAAGAACGTTTTACCCTCCTCTTTATCTCGCATGACCGTTACTTCATCGACCAAATCGCCACAAAAACCATCGAGGTGGAAGATTGTGCTCTGCGTGAATTTAGCGGTGGATACAGCAACTATCTCGAACAAAAGCAAGAACTCTTACGGACGATGGCACAACAGCATGACAACCTCCTCAAGCTTCTCAAAACGGAGAATGAATGGCTCCGTCGAGGGGTAAAAGCACGTCTAAAACGGAATGAAGGGCGAAAACAGAGGGTATTGGCTCTACGGGAAGATGCCAAAAACAACCCGAGCCGCATCCGAAAAATGAAACTGGAGTTGGAGCGCGAAGCCAAACACTTCAACCGTGGAGAGGGTGTAAATCGCCAAAAGATGCTCTTTGAAGTGGAAAATCTGGGACTCACACTGGGGAACAAAGAGCTTATCCGCAATTTCTCCACCCGAATCCTCCAAAAAGACGTCATCGCCGTCGTCGGACCCAACGGAAGCGGTAAATCTACCCTTCTAAAAGCCCTTCTAGGGCGTCTAAAACCAACGAATGGCATTATCAAGATGGGAGAACTCACCATCGGCTATTTCGATCAGCACCGTGAGATGCTCGATGATAATCTCAACCTCATCGAAACGTTTTGTCCTCACGGCGGAGACCGAGTCGATGCACAGGGGCAAGATTATCACGTGTACGGCTATCTCAAGAACTTCCTCTTTCCGCGAGAGTTTCTCGATAAAAAAGTGGGAGTCCTCAGCGGCGGAGAAAAAAACCGTGTTGCCCTCGCCCTGCTGTTTACTAAAAAAGTGGACTGCCTCATCCTCGATGAACCGACCAACGATCTCGATATCCCCACCATCAACATCCTCGAAGAGAAGCTCCAAAACTTTGCAGGTGCTGTTATCCTCGTAAGCCATGATAGATACTTCGTCGATAAAATCGCTAAAAAACTCTTTATTTTTAAAGGGGACGGAACCATCGAAGAGAGCTATAAACCCTACAGCGAATACCTCGAAGATGAAAAAGAGTTGCTAGAGATGGAGGCGATGGAAGCAGAATTTGCCAAATCTGCAACGATTACCGCAGCGGCACAAATCGAAAAGCCCAAAGTTTTCAAACTCACATTTAATGAGCAACGCTCATTGGAAAAATTGCCATTAGAGATAGAAGCCCTCGAAGCCAAGATCGATGAGCTGAATGCCTCTCTCGCCGATCCTAAAAAATACGAAAAAATCGGAATCAGTGTGTTAGCCGAAGAGCTGGAAAAAACCAAAGCTCTCTATGAAGAAAAAGTAGACGAACTGCTCACCATCGAAGAGAAAGCCGAAGAAATAGAAGCACTAAAGAATAGCTAAGGACACCTTATGGATATCGAAACCCTTAACTCCCGTTTTTCCCATGCTGGATACGTCACCTTTAAAAAGGGGCCAGAGGGCTTTCCCATCGCCCTTATCACCACTCCACATGCTACCGCCGCAATCTCCGTGTATGGAGCACACCTACTCTCCTATACCTTTGCTTCTGACGAAAATGATTTGCTATTTCTCAGTGAAAAAGCGATCTTCAAAGAGGGCACTCCGATCCGAGGCGGCGTCCCGGTCTGCTGGCCGTGGTTTGGTCCCGATCCAGAAAAGCTGGGTCGCAGCGATCATGGGTTGGCACGCACCCGTATGTGGAACGTCGTCTCCACCTATTTACTCAAAGATCAAGAGTGCAGTATTAGCTTCGAGCTGAGTGATACCCCCGAGACCTATGCACTATGGCCTCACCGTTTCCGCCTGATACTCAAAGTGACCGTAGGCAAATCACTCACCATGGAACTCACCACCCAAAACCGAGATGATACCCCTTTTGAGATCACTCAAGCACTTCATACCTATTTCACCGTAGGCGATATCACCCAAACAAAGATAACAGGACTCGAAGGATTCACCTACATCGATAAAACCGATGAGAGCCGTGAAAAAAATGACCATACCCCTATCACCATAGAGGCTGAAACCGATCGAGTCTACCCCACCGATGGTGGCGATATAGTGATTCAAAACAGTGCATTAAAAAGAGATATATGTATTGACACAGAAG
>NZ_JBAQPS010000398.1:0-8542 GCF_049305995.1 Sulfuricurvum sp. | reverse complement strand
GGCGTACTGTCGCGTAGTCTTTTAGAAATGCTTTGTGACGGCGTAGTTTAGCCATGGCGTTTTAATTCTTCGATGGAAAAATCTTCGATATTTTTACCCGCTAGAATGTCTCTAAATACTTGTTGCGTTTCTTCGTTCGGGATTTCTATGTCGAAAGGGATCCCTTTGCGAAGACGCACCTGATTTAAAAAGAGGTTGACCGCTTCACCGAGTGAAAGACCCAATTCATTAAATATCTTTTGGGCTTCTTGTTTTACTGCCGGGTCTAGTTTCATACTGGTAGTCTGACGCATAGGTGACCTCCGATTTAAAATAATACTATAGTATTATATGTATTCTGAAGAGGAATGTCAAATTGAAATGTGAGATGAATACAGCTATTTTTTTCTAAGACTTACCGTTCGCCATGAGCTTGTCGAAGGGTAGTCTATTCATGGTTCGACAGGCTCATCACGAACGCTGGAATTTACCCTTCCGCGTGCTCTTCTTTGTAGGTAAAAATTGGCTCTTTGCTCGGGTCTTCGATGACCGCTTCAGTGATAGTAACACTCGCAATAGCTTTATTCGACGGACAGCTAAACTGCAACGGCAACATCGCCTCCTCTATTATGCCCCGTAACCCCCGTGCTCCGACACCGCGATCAATCGCTTTTTGCGCAACCGCTTCGAGTGCTTTTTGCTCGAAATTCAGCTCAATGCCGTCCATATCAAACAATGCTTGGAACTGTTTGATGAGGGCGTTGTCCGGTTCTTGGAGGATTTGGATCATTTGATCTTTGGTGAGTTCACCCAGCTGTGCGACGACGGGGATACGTCCGATAAACTCGGGGATCATACCGTAATGGACGAGCGCTTTGGCATCGATTTTTTTCGGTTTTGCATCGGCGGAGGCGCTTTTACTGAATCCTACTTTATTGGTTTTTTTCGTATGGGTGTCAGGGACGAGACCGACGAAGGCTCCTCCGCAGACGAAGAGGACGTGAGAGGTGTTGAATAGTACCGTCTCGGTGGTGGAGTTTTTACGGCTCCCTTTTACGGGGACGTAGACTTCGGCACCCTCTAAAATCTTCAATAGACCTTGTTGTACCCCTTCGCCCGATACATCGCGACCCATTGTCGAGCTTTCCCCTTTGCGGGCGATTTTATCCACTTCGTCGATATAGATGATTCCCCGCTGTGCGAGATCGATGTCGTAGTTGGCGGCGGCGAGGAGGCGGCTGAGGATGCTCTCGACGTCTTCACCGACATATCCCGCTTCGGTAAGGGCTGTGGCATCGGCGACGGCGAACGGCACCTGCATGATCTTGGAGAGCGATTTGGCGAGGAGTGTTTTACCGCTCCCTGTTGGCCCTACGAGCATAATATTGGATTTTTCCAACTCGACGTTGTTATAGATCGGGTTTTCGATCCGTTTGTAGTGGTTGTAGAGGGCGACGGCGAGCACTTTTTTCGCATCATACTGACCGATGATGTATTTGTCCAAAAACTCGACGATTTTCTCAGGGGTCGGGAGCTGTTGTTGCATCGCGGAGCGTTGCTCGTAACGCACCTCTTTTTGGAGTATGCTAGAGCAGGTCGTGACACACTCGTTACAGATATGGGTGGTCTCCGAGGAGAACATTTTTTTCACTTCACTTTGCTTTCTTCCGCAAAATGAACACGATTTTTCAGTACTCATCAGACATCCTTCGGCGTGAATTTGGTGAGGATCGTATCGGCAAGACCGAACTCTATTGCCTCTTTGGCTTCCATATAGTTGTCACGGTCGGACTCTTTTTCGATCACTTTGGTACTTTTGCCCGTAGCCTCTGCGAGAATGATATACAAACGGCGTTTGAGGTTCAGGATATGTTTGGTGTGGATCTCGATGTCGCTCGCTTGACCTGAATACCCTCCGAGAGGCTGATGGATCATCACTTCGGCGTTGGGGAGCATATAACGATTCCCTTTTTCGCCGCAGGTGAACAGCACCGCCGCCATCGATGCAACCAACCCCATAGCGTAGGTATGGACAGGGGCATTGATAAGATTCATCGTATCGAGAATCGCTAACCCTGCCATCACTGAGCCGCCCGGAGAGCTGATGTACATGTGGATCGGCTCATCGGGATCCATCGCTTCAAGGTAGAGGAGTTGGGAGACGATAACTCCCATCATATGATCATCAATTGCTTCGGTGATAACGATGACGCGATCTCCGAGGAGTTTGGAGAAGAGATCGAAATAACGCTCTCCACGCGGTGAAACATCTTTGACGGTTGGAATAAACGGCATAGGTGGCTCCTTATAAAAATGCTTTGATAAATTCGGGTAGTGACATAGGGATCACTTCGAGGTTATGTTTTTCGATGAATTTTTTCTCTTTTTTCCCTAACTCTTTATCGGTGATGACGTAGCCTCCTTCGAGATCGAGGGTTAGCTCGTTGGCAACCATACGATCGGTATCGTGATCAAATGATGTCCCCAAAAAGAGGTATTTTTTTGCTTTTCGGTAGGTTTTGAGCACTTTTGGGATAGCAAATCCTGCCATCGCTTCGGTGAGCCAGTCTACATAATCAGCATCAGAGATAACAAAAGTGGGATTCGGGAGAGGAGATCCCATTGGTTTAAAGAGGATTTTTTCAGCGGTTTCGAGAACCTCATCTTCGACTAAAAAGTATTTTTGGTTCTCAACATCATATTCATACACTTCATAACGGTTTAAATCACCCATGATACGTGTTTTACCAATGATGAGACAATGGGGTGTATAGGCTAATAGTTCTTGTATTTTTGTATCGCGATTCGTATCAATAATGAATCGAGGCATCATATCGACTATCGCTTTGTGCAGGGGTGTAGGGTCAAACGGTTTAGTATAAATGTGGTTGATGAGCTGTGTCATATACTCCACACCGCGACGCTGTTCCAAATGCATAGCAGCACGAGAATATTCGAACATTAGCCGTGGCGACATTGCACGCCCACCGTTCATCGCTAAAATGAGTGAATCGCTATCATGTGGGACAGCTTCCCCCTCTTTGGTTATGATCCCTTCAAACACACCCAAACCGAAGTAGGGGATCGTTGTTTGATTTCTCAACTCTTTTTTTATCGTTTCAAAAATGGTGTCCATTCTGATCCCTTTGGAGCTTTTGATAAACGATTGCATTTAGTGTTCTTGTGATAAATAGGATAAAAATTATCTTATTTGTAGGTTTTTTGTTTAGAATGTCATATTTGTAGGTTTTCTCCCGTATCCGGAAGATGCGGGTAGCTTTAGGGGGTTGTAGGGACAAATGTCCCTGCCACTCAATGGGCTTTGCTCATTTAGTGCGTAACATCAGTAAAAAACGGGGACAAAAATGTCACCCGGATTTACCCGTGACACCCTTTTCCTGTATAGCAACTATTGGCAGCGACGATTTTGGCAAGGGCTTTATCGATACTAAATGGATCATTTAGATCACTAAGGATCTCGTGGTAAAACACTGCACCATCTTTTGATACGATAAAGAGTGATTTTGCTAGTTCTTTATTGCTGAGTCGGACGCCGTAATAATCCCCGAATGCTTCATCAACATCATATCCGCTTATCCACTCTTCGAGAGAGGGTAATTTGTGCGTGTCATTGGCGACGATAAGTGCTTTGGTGATCCCACCGAGTGCATTGAGATTTAGAAGAGTGTCTATCTCTTGTAACTGAGTCAAGAGTGCCTCATCGATAAAAGAGGCACTGATCAGGAGCTGAGTCACGCCGTTTTGCCCGCCGATGCGGAAATTTTCTCCCGAAGCGGTTTTTAGGTCAACTTTCTCTGAGGCATAACCGATATCCAGCGGCATATCTTCAAGATGCAGGATTGATGTATTGTAAGTGATCTGCAAGGTTGGCTCCTATAATAAAATGGTTGATAGCTTCATCGGCTGTTTTGACAAATGGGGGAATTTTATGAATTTTAATTCCTACATTTTTCATGGCAAAGAGGGTGTTGAGGCAATATGAATCGACAATTAAATAATTGCATTTTCCAATCACTTCAAGAAGAGCATAGTGTTCACTGACGTGGTGAGGGTTTTGAGCTAAATCATTTTCACATGCACATATTTTCATTTTTGGATCGCGTACCATCCGTCCTTCATGTTTTTCCCATGGGTTCAGACGGGTTTCGAGAAAACGGTAACGAATATCTTTACGTTCACCGGAAACATCATACAATGCAAACATAGTAGCACTACAGGGATTGTAGTGATATACACGCATCATTGCATCCATAGGTATAGCTACCATCATAATCATGCTCCTGTTATTTAATGTAAATAATGCAATTTTTATTCTGTAGCTTTTTGAAATAACAATAGAAAAGTATTTGGTAGTGATAAGACAAAAATGTCGTAATAGTTGTTGTAAATAGCACAATGGAGTGAGAACATCATTTGCAATAACCTAATTTAGAAAATGGTTGCCGCCGGATGAGGTTGAGAATCATTGAATGACACTTAAAAGGAGTTATTATGAGTTGTTCCTCAAGCGGAAATGAATCTTTTATGCCCGAAGATATTCAAGCGAAGATACACAATCATCCATGTTATTCGGAGGGTGCACATCACCATTATGCACGTATTCACGTAGCGGTAGCCCCCGCGTGTAATATCCAATGTAATTACTGTAACCGTAAATACGACTGTTCCAATGAATCTCGACCAGGGGTAACGTCTGAGCGTCTCAGCCCTGAAGAAGCGGCAAAAAAAGTATTACTTGTCGGTGGAGAAGTCCAACGTATGAGTGTTCTTGGTATCGCTGGTCCGGGAGATGCTTTGGCAAATCCGAAGAAAACCTTTGAGACTTTCGGAATGGTTCGCCAATTTGCACCGGATTTGAAACTATGTCTCTCGACAAATGGTTTGGAATTACCGAACTTTATCGATGAGATGGTTGAGTACAACATCGACCACATCACCGTCACGATTAATAGTGTTGATGAGAGCGGTGAAATCGGAAGTTTGATCTATCCATGGATTTTCCATAATAACAAACGTATTTATGGAAAAGAAGCGGCACAAATCCTCCTCGAAAACCAACTCGAAGGGATGAAGAAATGTGTTGAAAAAGGGATTTTGATCAAAGCAAACTCTGTTTTGATCCCGGGTGTTAATGACAAACACCTCCCAGAAGTTTCCAAAAAACTCAAAGAGATCGGTGTTTTCTTGCACAACATTATGCCGATCCTCTCTGAGCCTGAATTCGGTACAGCATTTGCCCTCGCAGGTGTACCAAGTGCAACCGATCAAGAGCAAATGGCGGTTCAAGAAGCGTGCGGTATGGATATGAAACTCATGCAGCACTGTCGTCAATGCCGCGCCGATGCGGTTGGGCTTATCGGTGAAGACCGAGGGGCTGAGTTTACCAAAGATACTTTTGCAGGTCTTAGTTTCGACGAACTTCAAATCAAATACGATCTTGAAGCGCGTCAATCGGCTCAGGCAAAAATCGAAGAGTTTAGATTCTTCCTCGATCAAGCCAATGAGCGTGTTCGTAAAGAGAAAGAAGAACTTAGCTCTAACGGTGTAACGATCCTCGTAGCGGTAACCACTGCAGGTGAGGGGATGATTAATCAACATTTCGGAAGCGTTAAAGAGTTCTTGATCTACGAAGCAGGGGATAAAGGTATCCGATTTATCCACCACCGTAAAGTCGATTATGAGTATTGTGCAGGGCCAGACGGTACGAACCCGCTTCAGCCGATTTTGGAAAAACTCAAAGACGTACAATTGATCCTTACCGCGAAAATCGGCGGATGTCCGCAGGATGATCTTAAAGCAGCCGGTATCATTGCAGATCAAAGCTATGCGTATGAGCCGATCGAGATCTCTGTTCTAAAAGCATCTCGCAAATACTTCGGTATGGACGAAAACGCGGAAGTGAATTGATACATTTTTGGCTTTTCGTTCGTAGTGAGCTCGTCGAACTATGAACGAAATACCCTTCGACAGGCTCAGGGCGAACGTTACTTGAGGATGACAAGGAAAGGAAAATATCGTGGCTCTTATAAATGACACCACTTTACGTGACGGGGAGCAGGCTCCTTATGTTGCATTCAATACGAACGAAAAACTCCGTATCGCAACACTCCTAGATGCATGTGGTGCGGATGAACTCGAAATCGGTATTGCGGCGATGGGTGTCAAAGAGCGCGATGATATTAAAGAGCTTTTGTCTTTAGGGCTAAAAGCACGGATGATGACGTGGAACCGTATGAAGATGGAAGATCTCGATGCTTCTCTCTCGTGTGGGATAAAAGCGGTCGATCTCTCTATTCCTATCTCGGATATTCTCATCGATGTGAAATTTGGCGGCAGTAAAGCTAAAGTCTTATCCGAACTCGAACGTGTTGTCACAGCGGCAAAGCGTGAGGGATTATTTGTCTGCATCGGTGGCGAAGATAGCTCTCGTGGAAGTCATGAATTTATTCGAGACGTCATAGAACTCGCATCAGAGTGCGGAGCAGAACGCTTCCGCTATTGTGATACGATCGGCATCATGACCCCGACACAAACCTACAACGAAATCAAATCTTTATGCGATCTTAATCTTCTCCCGATTGAAATGCATACCCATAACGATTTTGGTTTGGCAAATGCAAATGCCCTCAGCGGTATCGATGCGGGGGCGATTAGTATGAATACCACGGTGATTGGGTTGGGTGAACGGGCGGGGAACGCATCGTTCGAGCAGATTCTTATGGCACTTAAACATCTCTACGGTGAGGCACGTGCCATCGATCCTCTCCTGATCCGAAGCTTGGTTCAAACCGTAGCCAGTGCGGCAAATATGTCGCTCTCTTCTAATGCCCCTGTCGTGGGTGAGCGGATATTTGCCCACGAAAGCGGCATACATGCGAGCGGGATGATGAAAGATTCCCATGCCTATGAACCCTATGAAGCCGAAGAGGTAGGTCTTGAGAGCTCATTTCCGATCGGAAAACATTCGGGCAGTGCGACCATCCGCTACCATTTAGCACGTATGGGGATTAGTGCTGAGAACAATATCCTACGCGATATGCTCCCTAAAATCCGTGAAATTGTTACGGCACGTAAAAGGGTACTCGACATTAGTGAACTCAAATCCCTCTATCAGGAAGTAGCATGTATATAGGGTGGCTTAAATTTGTCGATGTGCCTGAACTGATCAAGATCGCCGAAGAGACAGGCTGGTTGCTCGATGGATACCATGTTAAACTCATGATGATGCACGCTCCTCATCTGTGTTACGGTGCCTATGAGGATGGCGTACTGGTCGGTGCGGTAATGGCGATCGAGTTTGAGACCTCGGCGATGATCAAATATTTCATGGTAAAACCGAGCCATCAAAAGCAGGGGATCGGACGACGGCTGTTTCATACCCTTTTTGGTGTTCTCAAAGATGAACACCCATCCCTCTATCTTCATGCGAATCCTCAGCTCAAAAGTTTTTTTGAACAAAGCGGTTTCAAAAGTGTGATGGAAGTAGGACGTTTTCTCAATGTCGGAAAAGTTCCTCCGTTTAGTTTTACCAATGCGCAGGCAAAAGAGTTGGATGGGGGAAATTTCGATGCGACGATCCGCAAAATCGACATGGAAACCTTCGGTGAAGATCGTATGTCATTTATGCTCGATGAGATGGAGCGTAACAGTTCACTAAAATTTGCTCTTCCGAATTCATTTCAGCACTCTAGCGTTATCAATTCGAGAGGAGTTTATCTCGGACCGTGGCAATGCAAAAGCGGTTTTAAGGAAGAAGCGGAAAAAATGATGCAAGGTGTTTTGTATTTTAGAGGATTGAAAAAAGTTCTCGCGGATGTCCCTCTAGGTAATGTTAATGCGGTTGCATTATTTGAAAAATACCATTTTCAGCAAAAAGGAAGCTTCCTGCATATGTGTTACGGTGAATCTCGAAATGTTAAGTTTGAGAATATCTACGCATTTTCACTGTGAGGGATAAACTATGAATCTTCTAGAAACCTGTGTGAATGAAAAATGCAGAGTCTTATCCATAGCACTGGATGAAACCTTAAAAGATCATCTTTGTGCTATGGGAATCTGTCCCAATGCGACACTCTGTGTAAAACGGTACGGTCTTTTTAAAAGCAGCGTGCAGGTTCAAATCGGTGAGCGGATTGTGGCATTGGGAAAAGATCAAGCACGTCATATCGAAATACGTGTTGCGTAACAAATAAATTAAATAAAAGGATAAATTATGTCAGATATGACTGAACAAGATCATAAAAAAGAGTTGGCAAAACTCAAACGTTTAGCGGTAGAAGTTGCATCAGAGATTCACGATATCGTTGAAGATACGGTGTGGACAAACCATATTAAAATGCCGGAGTTAGCGCAAAAACTCTACGAAGCAGTTGAAAAAGCCAACGCTTATAAAGTAGAGCACTCCCTCTAAGGGGTGGATCATGGCAACGAAAGAAGAAGTCCTCGCATCAGAAATTTGCGAATGCGGTTGTAAGAGTGTAGCCGATGCGATCAAACTTTTCCAAGAGACCTCCCTCCCGTACAAAAAAGCGAAAAAGCTTGT
>NZ_JBAQPS010000397.1:0-13739 GCF_049305995.1 Sulfuricurvum sp. | reverse complement strand
AAGTAGGATTGCATAAATCATTGTACGTTATGATTAGCTTACTTTTCTTGCTTCTTGATTTAGGTGCATTGGTTGATTTCGCCGGTGTATTTATGAAAAATGGAACTGTATTAGGCTTCTTCGATGTTATGTTGATAGACGGAATCGCAATTTTGTCTCAAATTATCATTGTAATTGGTTCCATGCTTTTTATTCCGTTAGCACTTACTTCTAAGCGGTTTCATGAATATGATTACCCAGAGTATTTTGCTCTTTTCTTATTTATGATTGCAGGCTTTCAATTTATGGTAGCTACTGATAATCTAATTTTAATCTTTGTTGGTCTTGAAACGGCATCTTTGGCACTTTATACCCTTATTGCATTGCACAATCGCTCAAAATCGTTTGAAGCGGCAGTAAAATATTTTACCATGGGTGCTTTGGCGGCAGGGTTTTATGCATTTGGATCGATGATTCTGTATGCGATCAGCGGTTCTGTTGAAATTAATCAAATCGCAACTATTTTAGCAGAAGACCATTACCGCAATATTGGATATGTGCTAATTGCAGTTGCGTTTATGATTGCAGCGTTTGGATTTAAACTCTCTATGGTTCCTTTTCATACATGGACTCCAGATGTTTATGAAGGCTCATCTGCGGCACTTGCTGGATATATGTCGATCGTTCCAAAAATTGCAGCATTTGTTGTAGCAATGCGTTTATTTGAGTTTTTGGTACACAGTGGTGTTGTATGGCTTCAAGTGATCCTTTATATTGGAGTTGTTGTGACAATGACGGCATCTAATATTTGGGCATTGGTTCAGAGCGATGTCAAACGTATGTTGGCATATAGTTCAATTTCTCATGCCGGTTTTGTTATGGCTGCCATTTTGATCGGTACTACGCAAGCAAATACTGGATTGTTTTTGTACTGGGCATTATTTAGCTTTACCAATCTTGGTGCCTTTACCATGTTATGGGTTAACCGGCAGAAAAATCTTCTTCCGGGACAAAGTTCAGACCATCCGTATGAAAAATTTTCGGGCATGATTAAAACTATGCCAATGGCAGCAGTTATGATGGCATTATTTATGCTTTCTTTGGCGGGTATTCCACCGTTTGGTTTATTCTGGGGTAAAATGTATATGATCGGATCGGCTGTTAGTGCTGGCTATACGGTTCTTGCTCTTATAATGGCATTGAATTCGGCAATCGCGGGGTATTACTACCTCAAACTGATTGTTTTCATGTTTATGAAAGAGCCGATGGTGGGGTATGAAAAATTTTATTTTATGAATGCATCACTTTCTCTAAAAACGATTATAGGAATTGCAGTTGTGGGGACTATTTTTGCTTTATTCGCTGTAAATCCTTTGTTGAAAGTTATCACTCTATTCGTGTATAATAGCGGCTATTAAAAGGAAACTAAAAGGGGGAAATATTGAGATACTGGATTGCATTATGCTTCTGGTTCCCCTTGGCTGCATTAGAGTTAACCATTCAAAGTGGCAAAGACGGCGGAGAATCATTCAGTATACTACATCTTCGTCACAATACTCCTTTTACTTGCCAAGAGACAAAAGATGATTTTGATGAAACTAAACAGGTAAATTGCTATTTTCCTACCCCTCCAAAACAAAACTTTACTCCGATTACTAATTCACTATTTATACTTACATCTTTCTTATCAGACAAAGGATACGTTATCAGTATTGTTCCTAGGTCGAAAATTAAATTAGAACCAGTGGTTTTTGATCTTACTAAAGAATCTGCTACCTACCTTTATGATGTTCGCAAAGCAACCCATTGGAGTGTTATAGGCTATCATAAGGTGATACCACTTATTAAAAAGAGTTCAGTATCTTCTAGTGCAATTAATTTTCCGGTTCAAATCATTAAAAACACTCATCCCTATATTGGAGGTTTGGATTTAAAGGGACATCCGATTAAAATCAGTCGAGTTCAGGATGTTACTGATTATATGAATATGAAAAAAGCTTATGAAGCAAATAATTATGGCAAAGTTTTGGAATTATCCGAATATACACTTAAAAAATATCCCAATACAGTCTTCAAAAATGAATTAATGTTATATCAAATCCGTTCGTATCATCATGAAAACGAATTTGAAAAATTGTTAGCGGTCGGTAAACAGTTTTTAAGAGAATACGCATCGGATCCAAATGTATCTGAGGTGTTAGTTTATATGGCTAATGCATATAATCAAGTTGGACAAAACAGTGATGCAGATTATTTTTTTGATCGATTATTTGATGAACATTCAGATAGCCCATTTGCATCTTTGGGAATGATCTATAAAGCAGAACAATTAGAGAATTTAGGCAGCCCAAGCAAAGCATGGGTATTTTATCAAAGAGCACTTAATACGAGTAAGGATATACAAATCGCTTCTAAAGCAGCATTTAAACTTGCGCAGATAGAGATGAATCATAATAAGACGAAACCTGCGTCACAGTATATTGAAAAAATTGGATCGGCAAATCCAAATTATTTTAATGATGTACGTGAAGATGCTATGGTTATGGCAGAATCATTTATGGAACAAAATGATCCTAAAAGTGCTATTCGTATTACTGAATCTTTGTTAAATGCTACCGATAAAAAATCACAAGATTATCCGATTTTATTGAAAAAACTAGGTTTTCAATATGCTAAAGCCGGAAAAAGAAGTGAAGCGCTTAAGCGTTTTAACGAGTATCTTGAAAATTATAAATTTGGTGAGTTTATCGAAGATGTTCGTCGGGCAAAAGACGGGTTGTTTTTTGATGAAGGAGAAAAAAATTCAACGCTACAAATTCAAAAATACGATGATTTAATCAATCGTTATGGAAATGATAGCGTCGGAAAAAAAGCACTTTATAAAAAAGCACAACTTTTATTGAAAGAGAAAAAATTTAAAGAGATTTTGGATTTAGAGAGTGAACTGTATCGTTTGGATTCAACGGAGTATCCTGAAACAAATGCTTTAATTTCAAAAAGTGCTATAGGTTTAGAAAAATTGTTGTTAAAAGAAGAAAAATGTACCGAAGCCATCGGTTTGCAAAAGATGTATAAAATTAAGCTCCTTGCAGAGTGGGATGAAGCATTCTTTAATTGTGCGTTAAAAACGACCAATTACAGTGCAGCAAAAAAAATTGCACAAAGACATCTTAAATCCAAATCAATTTCTGATCGTCAAGTTTGGCTATCTCGTATGGTAAAAACACAGTTTGGTTTAGGGGAATATAAAGAGGCTATTAAAGGAGGTGAAGAATTAATCACCTTGTTGGAAATTGAAAAAAATCCTCCCTTAAATGATATTTATAGAACGATGTATGACTCGGCTCAACGTATTAGCGACAGTGAAGGGATGATACGTCATATCAAATTAATTGAAACTGCTTACCCAAATGATTTTAAAGATATTGAACGATACACTCAAATGGTAAGTTTAGCGTTAATACGTAAAGATGAAAGTATGTCGCAGACTTACGCTCAAAAAGTTATGCTACTGCAAGAGCGAACAAAAACGTATACACAAACTCCATATATTGAATTTACGTTAGCTCAATCGTATCAAAATTTAGGAAAAGATAACGATGCGCTTAAAGTATTAAAAACACTCAATATGCGAAAATTAACCAATGAAAAGCGTTCACGTCAACAGTATGTAATTGGATCGATAGAACAAAAATTAGGGAATAAACGTCAAGCTAGAGAAGCATTTAATGCGAGTATCAACGCTGATAAAAACTCAGCATGGGGCAAACTGGCTAAAGATGCATTGGCACTATTTTAAAAGAGTGCTCGCTACCTTGTATAGATCATGGGTTGTACCGCTTGCATATAATTCAAATTGATGAGAGTTGAAGGTTTGTTGCCGTTTGGCAAGTTGAGCAGTATGCGTCTCAATTTTTTCAATTAGCTCCGACTTTGTCAATTTAGCGTCTAAATACTCTAACGTTTCGATGATCCCGATCGCTTTCATACTATTTGGTATTCTTCCATAAAGTCGTTCTAGCTCAGCTACTTCATCGATCAAGCCAGAATTTGCCATTTTGTGTGTTCGCATCGAAATACGTTCTCGTAAAACTTCACGATCAATGTGTAAATTGAGTATCGGGCACTCTGTGATGATGGGCTTAGGCGGATTATTTTGGAACCATTTCGAAGGTGCTAAACCCGATTCGAGATAGATGAGAAGCATTTTTTCGATTCTATAAGCGTCTGATGGAGCGATTTTATCCATTGTCAGTGGATCAATTGTATTTAAAAGACGATAGCATTTACCTAGATCAATGAGCATGTTTTTCGCGTGATAAAGAGTATCAGAAGAGTAGTTTGGAATTTTGGATAATCCATCAATCATACTTTTGAGGTAGAAACTGCTTCCACCGACAATGATGATATTTTTTCCATTGTTTAAAGCGTATTCATACGCTCGATGATATTCGTCGATAAAGGTCAAAACACTTGCTGTTGTACTAGGAATTAATCGATTAATTCCAAAATGCTCTATTAGTGAGAGTTCATATTCCGAAGGTTTTGCAGAAGCGATATTGATGTTTTTATAAATACTTAACGAATCGATAGAGAGAATAATCGCATTAAAATGCTGAGCAAGCTTTAAGGCTAAATCACTTTTGCCCGATGCAGTAGAACCGATAATCGCTAATTGTTTCATTAATGATATTATACCCTGAAGTGTTTTTAGGGTAAAATAAAGTCATTATGATTTCAAAGGGCTATATTGTGAAGCGTTTGGCGAAAAGATTACAAGATTTTAATGAACTGGTGATGTTTCAGCACAGTGTCTTTTCTCTCCCTTTTATTTTTATTGCGATGATTGTTGCTGCGGATGGGTGGTTTGGCTTTAAACTGTTGATCTTAGGTGCTTTGGCGGCTATTAGTGCACGTAATGCAGCAATGGGATTTAATCGTTATGTTGATCGTAGTTTCGATAAACATAATCCGAGAACGGTTGGACGACCTAGTGTAGATGGACGGTTAGATGGTGCATCGATAGCCCTTTTTACAATAGTTAATGCTCTCGTTTTTATGGCAGCAGCTTACTTTATTAATGATTTGGCGTTCTATCTAAGTATTCCTGTGTTGATGGTATTGCTCAGTTACTCCTATTTCAAACGGTTTAGTTCCTTGGCTCATATCGTTTTGGGTATTTCACTTGGATTTGCGCCGATGGCAGGTGCGATTGCAGTATTAGATACTATAGCGTTGTGGTCGATATTGTTGAGTATAGGAGTCGTGTTTTGGGTAGCAGGATTTGATTTACTGTACTCTTTGCAAGATATGGAGTTTGATAAAACGAATGGCTTACATTCAATTCCTTCACGATATGGAAGCGGTATAACTCTTAAAATATCAGTTGTTTTTCATATTTTTACGATTGTATTTTGGGCTTTATTTGTGAGTGTGGCAGAGCTTGGATGGTTTGCTGGCACTGCAGTCTTATTTTCGGCTCTGATGCTTTCGTATGAACACTATCTTGTACGTAAAGATTTTACACAGATTGATAGAGCTTTTTTTACTATAAATGGTTATTTAGGTTTTGTATTTATTGGATTGATTATTTTAGATAAGGTGGTTTAATGAGCGATATACGTTTGGTCGATGCTACTTTAACAATCGAATGTGACGTTGAAAATTTTAATCCAATTGAATATGAGCGTGAATATATTCAATTGAGTGAAAGTGAAAATGATGCCATTGGACAATGGCTTCGGAGTAATAAAGCTAAAGTTGATATAGGGGAAAATGACACAATTATAATTCAATTATTATCGGAACTTTATCGAAAAATAGATCGTTTAGAACAAGTTCTTTTAAATACCGAACCAAATAGAGTTATTTTGTCCATACATGCTCGTATAGGACGCATTGGATATGAATATTTTGAGCTTACTGAACCTGTAATGGAGATCGGTAAGCACTATTATGGACGATTGGAAATACCGATTCATCCCATCAGAGAAGCAGGATTGTATTTTGAGGCACTTAGCCCAACTTTAGCTAAAATAATTCGGATACATCAAAAAGATAGTAATAAATGGGGAATGTATATGATGGCTAGAGAGCGGGCAATCATTCGCCATTTAAAGGGATATGAATGAATTACACCATCGAGATAGCTCTTGTCGCATTGGCAATTTTGCTGATGGGGCTTATTTATTATGTTATAACCAAAGAGGGTGAAGTCGCTTCGCAAATTCGTTCGATCGCTAAAGCGGTTGATGATCTACACCGTGAACTCTTTATGATGGATAAACGTCTTAAACAAGAGTTGGAGATTATTACTTCTCTCCAAGAGAGTGTCCCTGTGAGCCAAAACTCTCTACATGCAGAGTTAGGACGAGAGGTAAACGAAATCTCAGTTCCGATTTTGGAATCATTAGGGCACATCGAGGGGAGTCTAAGCGCTTACAAAGAGAAGACAGAAAATCGGTTGCGTTATCTCGAAGAGCGTATTCGTAATCTCTCCCTCCCTACATCGATCAGTGGATTGGATGATGAGAAAGTGATTAGCCGATACAACCAAGGGTTAGAAGTAGATGTGATCGCCAAAGAACTCCGCCTCTCAAAAGCAGAAGTAGAGTTTGTTCTGAAAATCAACCAACTGCGCTAGGTAAGTATTAATCACTTTTTAAGCTTATCTAGCTATAATTTCGTTCTCTTTAAAATGCGTCCGTAGCTCAGCTGGATAGAGCACCGGTTTGCGGTACCGGCGGTCAGGGATTCGAATTCCTTCGGGCGCACCACTTACAAACACCGTAATTATTGAACTTTCCTTAATCTTTGCCAATCACTAAATTCACTGAAAAATTTAATTACCCACATCGTTATTTCTATCGTCTTAACTGTATTTCGTGACACGGAATCTATGCATTTTTTAATAGGGGAGATGGATCTCGTATCAAGTACGAGATGACGAGAAGTAAGCTCTATTATTGCTGTTTATTTTTTCGTGCGGTAATTTCGTTTAGGAAACTTTCCAAATCATATTTAACTCGGTATTGCGATGTGAGGATATGGATGAGGATGTCTCCTAAGTCGATAGCAACCCAATCTCCGCTTTCATCAACGTATAAAAATTGTTCTTCGGGCTTAAGACCTTTTTTCAAATGATCGAGTAACGCTATGGTATGACGTTCTCCTAATGATGATGCGAGAATAACGTAGTCGGCGAAATAATCGCTTCCTTGAAGATCGAAAACTTCGATTGCTTCGGCTTTGTTCTGGTCTAAAATGGCGCTGATTTTTTCAATGCGTTGGTTCACAGATGTTCCTTGTAGTAGGTTGTAATTTTTTGTTCGATATTTGATTCTAACCCCAAAGGGCTTCTTGACGTACGAAAATCGGTTGAGCTGATCGGTTCATTGATGCTGAGCCGAATCATATTTTTTGGGATAGGGATATCATTGCGGCATGCAACAACCCAATGCACCATAGCGTTTAACTCATCAAAAGAGTGCCAACTAGACAATTTTTCGAGATTATCAGCTCCGATAATAAGATAAATTTCATTACCTTGAGCCGCATAGTATTTTACCGTTTCGATGGTATAGACACTTTTGTTTTGATTGATCTCAAAATCACTGATTTCCACCTTTTTTAAAAGGGTAAAAATCTCCTTTAACCACTCGTAGCGAAGTGTTCCATCCGCGATAACAGAAGATTTGAATGGATTGCGCCATGCGGGGACAATAACAAGCTTATCGATACACAAAACTTCTAAAGCTTTGGTAACGACAGCTATGTGTCCGACATGCGGCGGATCGAAACTGCCGCCGTAGAGTGCAAGCTTCATAATTCTTAACTTCTTTTAATCGAAATTATAACCGATTTTTGGTAAAATCACCCACAATTTTGTATTGGTTAGGATTATAGGAATGGCGTTAAAGATTGCAATTAACGGATTTGGTCGTATAGGTCGCTGTGTGACCCGTCTTATTGCCACACGATCGGATGTCGAATTAGTTGCTATTAATGATATGGCTTCAATTGAAATGATGCTTTACTTATTACAAAATGATTCGGTTCATGGGCAGTTTGTAATAGATGCAAAGATTAAGAGCGAAGAATACCTTCAAATTGCTCAAAGCAATGTCCGTATTTTGAGTGAAAAGAATCCTGAAAAAGTTGATTTTGCTTCTTTTGGTGCAGATGTTGTATTGGAATGTAGTGGTCTATTTTTGACGGAAACATTGACACGCCATCATCTTGAAAAAGGGGTTAAAAAAGTTATTTTATCAGCTCCTACACAAGATAGTGGTATTCCGACTTTTGTATTGGGTGTGAATGAATACAATTATGCGGGAGAGAATATAATATCGAATGCTTCGTGTACGACAAACTGTTTAGGTCCGATTGCTAGAATACTGGATGAAACATTTGGGATTCAAAAAGGGTTGATGACGACTATTCATGCCTATACCAACGGTCAAGCGATTATTGATTCAGCTCATGGAAGCGATATGCGTCGTTCTCGTGCAGCGGCACTCAATATGATCCCCACAACGACAGGTGCTGCAAAAGCAATCAGTCTTGTATTACCGCGTCTTGAAGGAAAATTGCATGGGCAAAGTGTTCGTGTTCCCACTCCGGATGTTTCAATGGTTGATTTGAATGTTGTAGTGAACCGATCAACTTCTAAGGAGGAGTTAAGTCAACTTTTTAAAGCGTATGCTGCTGGTTCCATGAATGGAATATTGGAAGTCGATGATCGTTATCGTGTATCGCAAGATTTTGTAGGATCGAGTTTTAGTGCCACAGTGGCAGATGATTTGATTCAAGTTATCGATGGAAATCTAATCAAAATCATGGCATGGTACGATAACGAGTGGGGATACTCCAACCGACTTATCGAAATGGCATTGTTTATAAGTAAACAATAAATATTTTTTAATCTTATAGTAAGAGGAAATAATGGAATTATTTAATATTAAAGAGTGTAATCTTCAAGGCAAAAAAGTCTTTATCCGATGTGATTTTAACGTTCCGATGGATGATTATGGAAATATTACCGATGATCGTCGTATCCGTTCGGCGTTGTCAACGATCAACTATTGTTTAGATCAAGAGTGTCCCATTATTTTGGCATCTCACTTCGGTCGTCCAAAAGGTGAATATGATGTAAAATATTCTCTTGAACCGATTGCTCGACGTTTGCAACAACTTCTTAAAATTGAGGTTCAAATGGCAGATGATGTTGTGGGTGAGAGTGCTAGAAAGCTTGCATCTGAACTAAAAAATGGAGAAATACTATTGCTGGAAAATTTACGTTTTGAAAGAGGGGAAACCAAAAACGATCCTGAGCTGAGTGCTGCATTAGCTGACATGGCAGACGTTTATATTAATGATGCTTTTGGTGTGAGTCACCGTGCACATGCTTCGGTAGAAGGAATTACTGAACATTTTGATAACGAACATAAAGCAGCAGGATTTTTGCTTCAAAAAGAGATTCAATTTTTCAGTGTATTGCTAGAACGTCCGGTTCGACCATTTGCTGCCATTGTCGGTGGCTCAAAAGTTTCTGGTAAACTTGAGGCGCTCATTAATCTTTTGCCAAAGGTAGATAAAGTTCTTATCGGAGGTGGTATGGCGTTTACGTTTTTGAAAGCGTTGGGTCATGATATCGGTAATTCATTGGTTGAAGATGATTTATTGGATGAAGCGATCAATATTATGAATGAAGCAAAACGGTTGGGGGTTAAATTTTACCTTCCGGTAGATGTTGTTGCTGCTGAAAAATTTGCTCCCGATGCAATGAGTCGTTTGTGCAGTATTCAGGAAATCCCTACAGGTTGGATGGGGCTTGATATTGGACCTGCAACGGTTCGATTATATCGTCAAGTCTTAAGTGATGTTCAGACGATTTTATGGAATGGACCAATGGGTGTGTATGAAATGGATCGTTTTGCCCGTGGTTCTAATAAAATTGCCCATTTTGTTGCTGATTCGTATGCAACTACTGTTGTCGGTGGCGGTGATACGGCTGATTTGGTTCAGCGTATCGGTTTGGATGAGGAGATGACTTTTATCTCTACGGGTGGTGGAGCTTCATTGGAATTGTTGGAAGGAAAAATTCTTCCGGGGGTTAAGCCTCTATTGAAATAAATATGAATTAAAAAAGCACGGTTTAGTGTGCGCGGGCTTTCTGCCGAAGAAAACTCAGTGCTAACGTAGCTGAGAGGGGCTTTGCTCCCTCGGCGTTATTCCGAACAAAGAGAGGAACTTCAATGATTTTATGTGCCAATTTTAAAGCGAATAAAACGCGTCAAGATACACGAGCTTATATGGCAGTGGTGGAATCTTTTGTAAGTGCAAATGGTATCGGTGACACGATTATTGTATTTCCTCCTTTTACAGCCTTGGAACACGATCCTCGTAATGTGTTGATTGGCGTTCAAAATGCTTATCCTGTTCAAAATGGTGCTTATACCGGAGAGATTGCGTTAGAGCAACTCGAAGAATTTGGGATTAAAACAATTTTGATCGGTCACTCTGAACGGCGTCATATTATTGGAGAAACTCAAGAACAGATTACGGCAAAGTTTCGTTTTTTTGCGGAACATGGATTTGCAATTGTTTATTGTGTTGGTGAACCTCTTGCAGTACGTGAAGAGGGGAATGATATTTTAATGGCTTATATCGAACAACAGTTTGAGGGGATTGATTTGACGTATTCCGATTTAATTGTCGCGTATGAGCCAGTATGGGCGATCGGAACGGGACTCACTCCATCGAACAGCGATATCGAATTGGTTCATAGTGCACTTAGAAGCAAAACGGATGCGCCATTACTCTATGGCGGAAGTGTAAAAGTAGATAATGCGAGTACAATCATGGCACTGGATAATGTGGATGGGATTCTTGTTGGATCAGCATCACTTAGTGCCAACGATTTTTGCGAAATGATCGCACAAGCCACTGAGCTTCAATAAAAAACGGGTTTCCTGCCGAAGGTGTAATAATTAAATATAGAAGAGGAGAATAATGAATGTTAATGCAAGGTAAAAAAGGTCTTATCGTAGGATTGGCGAACGATAAATCAATCGCATATGGTATTGCGCAGGCGCTTCATGCGCAGGGTGCACAAATGGCGTTCACTTATCTTAATGAAGCACTGCAAAAACGGGTTGAGCCTATTGCATCGAGTTTTAATAACTCTCCGGTTTATAAGTTGGATGTGTCTGATGAATCCGATATGGAAACAATTGCCTCAAAAGTAGCGGCAGATTTTGGTGAAATTGATTTTTTGGTTCATTCAGTCGCATTTGCTCCCAAAGAAGCATTGAGTGAAGGATTTATGAAAACATCTAAAAGTGCTTTTCAGGTTGCGATGGATGTATCGGTTTACTCTTTGATTGATTTGACAAACCGTTTAGAATCGGTATTGGCTCCAGGTGCTTCGATCATTACTCTAAGCTACCTTGGAGGACCAAAATATATCCCTAATTATAATGTTATGGGGGTTGCTAAAGCGGCATTGGAATCAACAGTACGTTATATGGCGGTAGAACTTGGTGCATTAAAGGGACAACGTGTTAACGCGATTAGTGCCGGACCTATTCGTACTCTCGCTGCCAGTGGTATCGGCGATTTTAAACAAATTCTCAACTGGAATGAATCAAATGCACCGTTACGTAAAAATGTAACGATCGAAGAGGTCGGAAACTCTGCCATGTATCTTCTTAGCGATCTCTCCAGTGGTGTGAGCGGTGAAGTGCACTATGTCGATGCGGGATATAATATCATGGGAATGGCTGCTGTCGAAAAAAATGCTGAAGGAAAAAGCGTTTTTGTGTGGGATGAGAGAGAATAAAATCTCTCTATATGTTACCAATAGTTACTTGCCAATCAGCGGCATTCTATTTAGCATATCAATGTGGGAAGGGTCTTTTGGCTTTCCTGCATTCATTTTCTCTTTATTTTCTTGATATATTTTCCATTTATCGGCATATTTTTGCAATGTGAATGTTTCATTAATATCCGTATTAGGAACTTCCATCATTTTTGTCTCTGTAACGACCTTTCCATCGGGCATTGTAGTGGTTGTGGTAACTTGTTTTGGTTGCGTTAGCGGAGCCCACTCTTCTTTTAACCAAGCATCTAACGCACGTTGCATAGCCCCCCCCTCACTAGCAGCAGGAGCATTTGGTGAGACTGTATGCAAAGATGCATTTTGTGAAGGAGATACACTTCCACGATTCGCACATCCGACTAAGAGTAAAGTGCTTACAGCCGCACTTAGCAGAAGAGTATGATTCATTTTAATATCCTTTGGATTATTTGATAATTTGATACTAGATTGTACTATACCATAATACGCCTCATAATTATGATGATTATTCATTTCTAAAATCTTACAAAAATGTCATACTCCGTAAAATAGGCATTTCTCATTAGTAAACAGTCTGTAAACAAAATATTTTTTTTACAGCAATGTTTAAGAATAGCGGCGTTACAATTAACCTCGACGAAACAAAAACATAAGGTCAAGCTTAACTTAAGGAGAATCAATGAAGTTAGTTAAAATGAGTCTTGCAGCAGCAGTGTTGCTCGGAGCAAGTGCATTCGCAGTCGATAATGTAAAAATCAGTGGGGATGCGAAAGTATTCTACGGTACTGATAATAAAGATCAAGCAGTTGGAATCAGCGACAGTCTTTTTGATCAAGCTAACAGCTATGCAGATACGGCTCTTCGTATTGGTGTGACTGCTGATTTGGCTAAAGGTGTATCTATGGGTGCGACTGCGTATGCAGTAAGTACTCTTGGTCTTGAAAATAACCTTGTTGCGAATACATGGACTGGTGGACACTCCGCTACGAATCGTGTGGAAGATAATGGTTGGTTTGGTGAGCTTTGGATTGCTGCTACTGTAGGTAAAACTACGGCTAAAATCGGTCGTATGGAATTAGATACACCAATGGCATTTTCTGAAAAATGGTCGATTGTTCCAAATACATTTGAGGCTGCCGTTCTTATTAATCAAGATCTTCCAGATACGACTTTGGTCGGTGCATGGGTAGGTAAAAGTAATGGTGCCGATGCTTTGCATACTGCTAATGCAGATGCTGACAGAGATTATTTATTGAGAGATGATGCAAAATTTGCTACTTTTATGCAAAAAGGTGCTTATGCAGCGGGTCTCGTAAATAATTCATTTAAACCTGCAACCGTACAAGCTTGGTACTACAATATTGGAATGGTAGCTGATGCGTATTGGTTGCAAGCTGATATCGATTGCCAATTGGTTAAAGGTGTAAAAGTTGGTATTCAGTACGCTGATATCGATGTGAAAACGGGTGGTGTTTTAGGTGCAGCAGCACAAGATTCATCTGCACAAGCATTTAAACTTGCATACCAAGGTATCGAAGGGTTGAATGTATCGGCAGCTTATTCACAAGCAGATGATAAAGGTTCTGTGCAAATTCAAAACGTAGCAACTGGTGCAGATGCTGGTAGTTCAAATGCAACAGGGCAATCGAAACTTTATACTGAAGCATGGTGGAACTACGGTTATGTAGGTTCAAAAGATGCAGAAGCTATTAACTTAACAGCAGAATATGATCTTAAAAATGTAGCTAAACTAGGGGCATATTATACAACTGTTAATAATGACCTCGCTACAGGTGTAGCTGGTGCTACTCATCAAATGGATGAGCTTACCCTAACAGCCTCTAAATCTTTTGGACCGTTGGATGCTACTTTGGCATACGTATCAACTGATGCTGATGAT
>NZ_JBAQPS010000396.1:0-2975 GCF_049305995.1 Sulfuricurvum sp. | reverse complement strand
AATATTCAGCCACTCGCGAATGAAATCGGATGGAATGCCGGTGGATACCAATACAATGCGGTCGATTCCGTCAATGTTAAAATCGTATAAGGTTTAAAAATGAAAAAATTATTAGTACTTAGCGCATTTTTGGCTGCAACTGCATTTGCCCAAGTCGATAAACCGATTGAAATGCCCTACGTCGATTATCCGATGGTAAAAGGAGATCATGACGAAGTGGCACAGCAATACTGCCTTATCTGTCACTCATGGGGATATGTCCTCAACCAAGGTAAAAAAAGCCGCCCGTATTGGACAGGAACTGTCCAAAAAATGGTGAATGAATTCAAAGCCCCTATCGGGAAAGAGGATCAACAAACAATTATTAACTATCTCGTCAAACACTACGGATATGAAGTGCAATCAGGACATTAAACCCTGATTACACTACATTGATCCTTCCATTCTTAACTTCAATGATTCCAGCCAATTCTGCTTCAAACACTCGATCACCAAACTTTACTACTGCTTCTTCATATACCGGTTGGGTTGCACAAAACAGTACAAACGGATCATTTTTGTCAATCTTGGAATGCACCATACCAAACTTTCCTACAAAAGTATCAATATCATAAATAGGCTCAGCTTTTCCATCGGATAACAACCTATTCGTCCCTTCACTATCACCAATCCTATGAGGTAGTACGTAAATTTTCTTACCCATTTCCAGTGCAAATTCAACACTTCGCATACTACCACTATTAATATCCGCCTGTGTAACAATCAATACCTCGCCCAGTGCCACTACCAAACTATTCCGTACTACAAAGCTCCAATTAGTTGCTTGAAAACTCAGTTCAAACTGACTCATGCTTAAACCGTTATTTTCTATATTTTCCAATAATGATTTATTGACTGCAGGATAGTGTAAATCGATTCCACAAGGTAACACCACAATCGTACTGTCACTTCCAGCTCCTCGATGAGCTATCGCATCTACACCCATAGCTCCACCACTGACAATACAAATACCAATTCTCGATAACTCACTTGCTAAATGATGAGTCATCTGCTGCGTATATTGATTTGGTTTCCTACTTCCGATTATCGAAACTTTTTGCCGATTTAATAAATCAAGATTTCCTTTATAATATATTTTTTCAGGATATTTTTTGATTGATAAAAACTCAGGAACTTCAAATTCGATCATAGTATGCATAGTAGACTCTTAATCATAATAATATTATGATCTTAACAAAGAAATATTAATCCATCAAAAAAATATGTCAGATTGTCAGATTTTATCAATTCCTACTAGTTGCACTTCCTTCAACAGCTCTTTTGATTCTTTAAGAGCTCTAATTGTATCTGGGCGAGGATGACCAATCGCAATAGCTTTTCCATCACATTTTGCTTTAGCAATGGCCTTTCTAATTTGTTTTTTAACATTACTAATACCATCTTGATGATCCAAAAACACATCTCGACCTAAATAACGAACATGAAGTTTCGTTGAAATTTGCGGAACCTTGGTTTCTGCAGAAGTACGACTATCGACAAAAAGCAGTCCTTCTTTCTTCATAACTCCTATCAACCGTTCCATAGCATCACTATTCGCCGTAAATTTTGATCCGGTGTGATTATTCAAATATCGAGCAGCAGGATATAATTGCTTTAATTCCAAAATTCTCTCTTCTATACGCGTGATTGAATCATTGACTCGAAGTGTACCAATCTCTTCATCCTTAAAATCAAGTGCTTCAAGAGGTAAATGAACCATATAGTGAGACTGTTTTTGTGCCAATTTAGCTGATTCCGGATGTCGTGGGCTCGGAGGTAAAAATGACATGACAAGAGGTAATCCGGTAGATTGAATTGCCTGCACATCCTGAAGATACGAGACATCGTCAATAATAATGACTAACTTTGCTTTTTTTAGATTTTTTTCTACTTTTTTCTGATCTTGATAGGAAATGTCTTCTCTTGTCTTAATTACTTTATGAGATTGTTCTTTCTCGATAAAAATTTGAAGCTCTTTTTTAAGACGATTAATTTCAATATTTTCTGTGGTTGCTTTAGGTCTGAGTACAAGATTATCGTCTTGTTCATCCATCTGTTGAATTTGTTTTGTTAGCTTCTTTGTTTGAGCTTGTTCAGCTTCCAATTTTTCTTCCACTTGATTAAATCCAATTAGATAACCGATTAAAAAAGTAAGAAGTAAAAGGATAATACCAACTAATATCCAAGCAAGATATTGCAATGAAAAGATATAATTGGGTCGAGGTCGTTTACTCATAAAAAAATAAAACCTCTTATGCGAAAGTATTCAGAGCGAATCGCTCTGAAGAAAGGAAAATTAGTTTGTAGCTTGGTTAACGATTTTGTTTTTAGAGATCCACGGCATCATAGAGCGTAATTTAACACCCGTTTGCTCGATCAAAGAGGCACGTGCGTTTGCACGCTCTGCGTTCATACGAGGATAACCCGCTTGACCTTCGAGGATGAAATCTTTTGCGAAACGGCCATCTTGGATCTCTTTGAGGATCTCTTTCATTGCCGCTTTTGATTCTGCATTGATAACACGTTTACCACTTACGTAGTCACCGTATTCTGCTGTGTTAGAGATAGAGTAACGCATATCCGCGATTCCACCCTCGAACATCAAATCAACGATGAGCTTAAGCTCGTGAAGACACTCGAAGTACGCCAATTCAGGTGCGTAACCCGCTTCGGTCAATGTTTCGAATCCCGCTTGTACGAGAGATGCCGCACCGCCGCAAAGAACCGCTTGCTCTCCGAAAAGGTCAGTTTCTGTTTCGTCTTTAAACGTCGTTTCGATGATCGCTGTACGTCCGCCACCGATAGCCGATGCATAGGATAGTGCCAATTCTTTTGTTGTTCCGCTCGGATTTTGTCCAACTGCGATCAAATCGGGAATCCCGCCGCCGCGAACAAATTCAGAACGTACGGTATGACCCGGTGCTTTAGGAGCGATC
>NZ_JBAQPS010000395.1:0-6243 GCF_049305995.1 Sulfuricurvum sp. | reverse complement strand
CTACTATTGTGATGCTATGCGAGAAAGAGATGATGGAGCTAGGTATTTCGAGTGGGCATAATGTCCGTTTTACTCAAACGATTGCAAGGATCAATTAAATTTTTTTGAGATTGAGTTGTACTTTGAGATGCTCATTTTCTTCGTAAATATCAATTTCACTATTGATAGGGGGAGATAGTTTCGTAAGTGCTCCTTGAATTGAGTGAAAAACATGGACGAAAATTGGAAACATTGGGGCAATAATATAGTCGATATGCCCTTTTTGGATAATGTGGGCCAAACTCTTAATCCCACTGTAGTAAACGGTTTTATTGATGGCACGTTGAATACGGTATTGATGCAAAAATTCAATATTTTTCACTAACACCTGATGCTCTTCGTCACATAAAAGACGATTGCTATGTGCGTGTTCAATTTGAGTAGCAATTTCTTCTTCAACTTTTTTTATTCGATCTGAAATTTTTTGATCCAATGCTGAATCGTAGGTGTTGATAAGAGAAAATATAGTGTCAGGATCTAGAGGTTTTTTTTCGGTTATTGTGATATAACGCTCCCCATCAATGTATTCATGATCCAATGCATGTATCAACTCTGCGACAAAACTGAGATAGACAAACTTATCCTCTTTATTGTGATCAAATTCAATTCCATGCGAGGAAATAAGAGGTTTTGGACCAGCATAGCACAGAGACATAGGATACTCCTACTCAGTAATTTTGCCCAAAGAGGGTAAATTCTAAATTATACATTAAATCTAAAGTGCATGATATCACCGTCTTGCACAATATATTCTTTCCCTTCCAATCGCATTTTCCCCGCTTCTTTCGATTTGGCTTCACCGCCACAGGCAATGAAATCTTCATAACCGATTACTTCAGCGCGGATAAACCCTTTTTCGAAGTCGTTATGGATAACAGCGGCTGCTTTCGGAGCCGTCGTATTTTTGTGGATCGTCCATGCACGAACCTCTTTGACACCTGCAGTAAAGTAACTCATAAGTCCGAGTTTATCAAAACCTTTACGGATGATTTGCTCTAAACCTGATTCTTCGACACCCATATCGCGTAGGAATTCGTCACGCTCATCATCTTCCATACCGACGAGCTCTTCTTCGATTTTTGCACACAGTTTGATTACTTCACACCCGTGTTTCGCCGCGTGTTCGCGGAGACGTTTAACGAACTCATTATCGGAGGTTAAGCTGTCTTCATCGACGTTCGCCCCGTACATGATCTCTTTGGCACTAAGAAGTCGAGTTTCACTCATCAGTTTTTCATACATTTCGCTATCCGCTTTCGGAAAGTTACGAGCGAGGTTCCCCTCCGCCAAAAACTCCGCCAACTCTTCGGCAAATTCTGCCATAACAGCAGAATCTTTATCGTTTTTCGCCTGTTTTTTGAGTCGATCGATACGGTTTGTCAATACTTCGATGTCGGCGAAGATCAGTTCGTTTTCGATGATCTCAACATCGAGCAGAGGATCGATACGCCCCTCGGTGTGAACGATATTATCATCTTCGAAACAACGGACGATTTGCAAGATGACTTCGGTTTCGCGGATGTTAGAGAGGAATTTATTTCCTAACCCTTCACCTTTACTGGCTCCCTTAACGAGACCGGCGATATCGACGAAATCGAGAGTTGAGTGTTGGATACGCTCAGGATTAACTATTTTAGCCAATGCAGTCAATCGGATATCAGGAACCGGAACGGTCGCTTTGTTCGGTTCGATCGTACAGAACGGATAGTTTGCCGCTTCGGCGTTTTGTGCTTTGGTGAGTGCGTTAAAAGTGGTTGATTTCCCGACGTTTGGTAGTCCGACAAGTCCGATTGATAAGCCCATTGAGTTTTTCCTTAGTGTGTTTCGATGCGTAAAGTATTGGCGCAATTATAATACAGAGTTGTTGAGTGGGGACTGAGGGGATATTTTATCCTTAACATCATGATGTTATGATGTTATGATGTATTTGTGTTATAATGCTCTAAAAAGGAGATAGTATGAGTGTACGCACCACCATTACCCTCGATGAGGACATCCTAAAACTCCTCAAACTCAAAGCAGTAGAGACCTCCGAATCGCTCTCATCACTCGTCAATAACATCGTTATCGACGCATTTAGAGAAGATAGCAGTGATTTAAGAGCTTTTGAGGAGCGAAAAAATGAAGAGAGTCTTTCGTTCGAGTCGTTTTTAAAACAGCTGGAAGCCAATGGCAAGTTATAAAATAGAGATCAAAAAATCGGCGGCGAAAGAGATCGAAAATCTTCCATCGGTGGTTTTAAAAAGGGTAGTTTCTCATATCCAAGAACTCGGAAGCAATCCCAGACTTATAGGGTGTAAAAAACTGAGCGGTGATGAAAAATATCGGATCAGAGTAGGGGATTATCGGATTTTATACGAAATCGAAGATGAGATTGTGAGTGTGTATGTCGTCAAAGTAGCACACTGAAAAGAAGTTTATCGGATGCTGGAAAAGTGAAAAGTTCATGGTTCGACAAAACAAGGGTACCGCTCGCGAAGCGATGTTTCCTTGAGCTCACCACGAACGAAAACTGAGACTATGCAAGAAACCTAATACACTTTTGATTAAAGATGGTCACTATAGTCACATGAAGTATCAAATTCCAGTGTCTCTTTGGTTGATTTTTGTAAATCTGCCGCATACTGGATTAGGATATCTAGGTCTACACTGCACTCTAAGGCTATTTTTTCGATTTCGCTTTTATGGATTATTGGATTACGAAGCTGTATAAATTGATCGGCTGTAATATCGATATGTATAATTTTATCACTAAAATGAAGAGAAAGAATCATACTTTTATACTTGCTAAGGCTTCATTAATCTGCTCCAATGCCAATGATTTGGCATTTTCAACCTCTTTGTTATCCCACCAATATCCGATGATTGCGTGCTCAATCTGTTCGAGTTGATCCATTGTGAGATTAGCAAACACTTCGTAAGAGCTGATTTCATCAGAGGAGACTCCTTTGGAAGCAGCAATTTTATTCAGAGTTTCAACGATACTCTCTTCGAGTGGTTTTGGGGTAATCTCTAATCTCGCATGATCGATCCATGCACGGATCTCCTCTTCGAGGTAATCGTGCCCCCACACTTGATAACACAAAATTCTATTGGGGCTATAGACTATTTTTTCATCTTCGCTCAAAACATCGCTGGTTTTTACCGCTCCATCATAGAGATAGACTTCGACACGTTCGTTTTCACGTAAGGTACAAGCCAGTTCAAATGCATTACGTGCATGTTTTAACAGTTCTTTTTTTAGATTTTCATTCATAGTATAATCCTTGTGTTTTAGGTCATATAAGGGTGATCGTCTTTTTCCCCATACTCGCCCAATGGGGTTCTCCGCTTTTGACACTGTCTTTATCCAATATCCTCCGATATTGCTCTATCTCACCGATATCGGTAAGCAGACGTCCATCGGATGAAAAGGTACTCATGAAGCTCTTGATCGGCTATTATGGTAATCCCACAGCCGTTTGTAGTGGCTGTCAAGTTCACTCAGCGTCGAATCGACGGTGATGAGCTCATTAGTACTAGGAAAGCGTTTGGAGTTGCTCTCATACCAATGTTCCATTTCGAGTTTGAGCGCATTGCGTTTGGCAACGGTCTCAACGATAAGATTACGTATTTCAACCATTTCATTAGTGATAATCTCAGTCATGGGTACACCCACATTCGCACGCACCTGCATTGGTTCCAGGATCGAGATAATCCGACGCATTCTCAGGAGTGACCCGGATTAAACTCTCAGATAGTGCGACATCGATCGCACGATCCAAACTCATTGTCTCTTTACCGAGCCAATAAACAGAGATCCCCTCACGTACCATGACATGAAAAGGGCCGTCGCCTAAAAAACCGTACAGGGCTGATGTTGCACCTGAGTCTGCTAGGAAGGAGGCGGTTTTGATTCCATTACCGCACCCTTCATTGGAGATGATAGTACTTTTTTTCGTGAGCGGATCGACAAGTGCGAAAAATTTGGCATTACCAAAAAGTTTCGTACTCATCGTATCTTGTGTATCAGTTTCGACGGGAATAGCAATCATCTTTGCCCCTTCATGTCTAGATTTTAATAGCAAAATGCATTTTCTATTCTCTACGATAGAACGACGGTTGCATATAAGAACCAAAAGTGAGGTAACACGCACATGGATGAACTTCGTACCCATTATCACTACTTTAGTAATGAAGAAGGTGACGGCTATGAGATATACAGCTGTGATTTTCCTGATGTTAAAGGGTACGGTGATACGTACGAAGAGGCGATGAGCGATTTACGCAGCAATTTAAAACGACTTGAGGAGAAGAGTATGGAAGCACAACCATTAATGGAGAGCGCAATCGCGGCCTATGATAAAAAAGAGTATATGGTAGCTAAATCGATTTGGGAACCGCTTAGTGCTACGAATACGGATGCAATGGTCAATCTGGGAACCATGTATGTTAAAGGGTATGGAGTAGAGAGAAATATCTCTGTAGCCTTTACACTCTTTGAACGCGCGGCAGCGTATGGGCATGAGACCGCTTCTTTTTATATGGGTGGAATGTATGAAAACGGGATTGGTGTCACTGCGGATAAAGCCGAAGCCATCCGTTACTACACAACTGCAGCCGAAGCCAACATGCCAACCGCTCAACTCAAACTCGGGATTTTACTCCGTGAAGAGGATGTTTTAACCTCGATGAAATGGATGATCCGCGCCGCTCATGCCGGTGAAGCACAAGCCCACTCACTCCTCACTTATGTCAGTAATATGTCAGAGGCGACCGACATAAATGTCGCATTTCGAATGATGGATGAATCCTCTCAAAGAGCGAAAGTCGAGATGGTGATTGCTGAGAACCTCGCTCCTACCCTCGCTAGTGATGGCGGTGGAGTCGCTCTTGTGAACTATATCGGTGGTGATACTCCTGAAATTTGGCTCCGTTATTTGGGTGCGTGTTCAGGATGTCATCTCGGACCAACCTCTACAGCGGGGATGATTTTAGAGCAATTTGAAAATGTAATCGATAAAAAGATCGTTATTTATCTCTGGTAGGAGTTTACGGTGAACACTTTTAGTGCAAAAGTTGAAGATATCAAAAGTGATCAGTTTTTCAGCTGTATCACCGTACGTGCTAATGATATGGAATTAAAACTTCTCAAAACCGAAGTACCTAAATGGCTCCATATCGGTGATGAGGTAGAGTGCCGTGTCCAAGAAGCGGCCATTGCTATCTGCAAGGGAGCTAAAGAGGGGAGTGTTTCGATTGAAAATCATCTCTCCGGCGAACTGCAACATTTTCGTAAGGGGTTGGTGCTGAGTGAAGTCTCTGTTGAAACTCCTTGTGGAAAACTCAATTCTCTCATCACGACTGATGCCTTCGAGCGGATGGAACTTTGTGAGGGGTGCAATGTGACACTGTTGCTCAAAGCAGTCGATATCAAACTGATGCCGGTGATCGATTCGACCTCGTTTGAGCAATGTGCTTCGAAGTTAGCCAATCAGTAAAATTAGCGATTTTTGATTATGGTTGCAATTTTTTCATAAAGTGCCTCATTATCCAAAGAATCGGTATCGAGTGGAATATCGGATTTTACCGTTGTGCCTGAAGCGACAGTTCCATCGGGAAAATAAAACTTTCCAACGGGTAATTTAAGAGCGTTATTCTCTGAAAAAGTTATTACCCTATAGCTTGAGCTAACGGTTTCTTTTGATGTACCGATAACAATAGCATTTTCTCTTTGCATTGTTTTCGCAAAGAGTAATGCTCCCGATGCGGTTGTATGGTTGATGATGATATATACTGGTTTCGGAACTGTTTTCATAGGATTGGTGGAAACTATTTTGAAAGTATCATATTTCTTGAAAGAGCGATCGGTTAGACTAAATAGTTCCGTATTGGGCTGTGTAAATAAACTGAGGGTTTCTTCTATACTATTAACTAAACCACCTTTATTATTACGTATGTCTAATATGATATTCATGTTTTGTGGATATTGCTCAAGAATTGTTTTAATTCTATTTGGAATGTATTGATCAAACATATAAATTTTGATAACTAAAAGGTCGCTTCCAATTTTTAAGTGTGAAATAAATGCGATTCTATCTCTGGTCAGGGTATATGAAATATTTTGATCAGTAGTGATTGTAATGGAACTTCCGATAGAGCCTTTTAATTTTTTAATTGCATCGTCAAGAGATATATTTTGTGTAGGTTGATCATTGATAAAAG
>NZ_JBAQPS010000394.1:0-1753 GCF_049305995.1 Sulfuricurvum sp. | reverse complement strand
ATTTGAGATACTTAAAACACCATTTTTTATTGGTGCAATAGCAGTTTTCGGGATGATGGCAGATAATGTATTTGATAAGTTGCCCTTAGAATGGCTTCTTTTATGTTTATTTGTATCGTTAATAGTTGGGTACTTTTTTTATGGGTTTATTTCTGCACTTAGAACCGAAGAGGCTAAGATAAATGATTTAAAACTGTTTATCCATTGGTATGAAATATTTGGTAAAGATATGATTGAGAAGAAAGAGAAAAATTAATGGCAAATCTAAAAACTCATGAAAAAGTAATATTTGAAAAACTATTCGATAGAAGTGGTTATGTACTTGATTTTACAGATGCTACATTTCAAGAATTTTTTAAAGAACATCATATTGATATAAATCACCAAAAGTACCATATAAATGGTACTTCAAAGATGAAGAGACTCCGAGCTTTTTGGCAGATTGAATCCGATGAAACTGTTGGCAATGTATTACTAGGATTATTGCAATATGCTGAAGTTAAATCTCAAGTTGATCAAGATGATAAGAAAATAGCTCTTGAGGTTATAAATAAACTCTTAGGTAAACAAGCTTTCCAAGAGCCAAAAGAAGATAATTTTATTAATCTAGAATTTTCACAATTAAATTTATCATTGTTGGCGATTGATCCTCAATTTGAGAGAGTTATACAGCAAAGAGTAGATGAAATAGAAAAATCTTTAAAAAGTGGAAGTGCATTGGCTGTAATATTTTTGTGTGGAAGTACACTTGAAGGATTACTCCAAGATAAAGCGACAAAACATCCAAAAGAATTTAACAGTGCAAAATCAGCACCAAAAAATAAAGATGGGAAAGTCTTACCGATACATGAATGGACTTTAAATGCTTTAATTGATGTAGCGTATGAAACAAGCTATATTGAAGATGATATAAAAAAATTTAGTTCAGCGTTAAGAGATTTTAGAAATTATATCCATCCTCGACAGCAAGCAATTAGCAACTTTAATCCCGATAATCATACAGCAAAAATCAGTTGGCAAGTCTTACAAGCAACGATAGCTAGTTTAAGCGGACAAAGGAAATGAAAAACTTTTCACCCTGCCATATTTTCCTCTATTTTTGAGCGATGGGGTACAATGAAAGGAAATTTTAATTATGGCGAATTCGCCATAGTTGACAATAGTATAGAAAGGAATGTCTCTGCACTGCGGAGACAATCTAATGGTATATGATATATCGAAAAAGGGATAGAACTTTGCCAAGCTTTAAATTGTGCACGCACTGCGTGCACTAATGAAATTAAAAATAATCTAGCAAATTGCTATATTTTTCTCCTCTTTTTACGGGTGAGGATAAAATAAAGAAAAATAATGTGAGGAGTAATTGCAATGGATGAACCATCATTAGCAGTATTCGAAAGTAAGCAGATACGGCGCAGTTATGATGAAGATACTGAAATATGGTATTTTTCTATTGTCGATGTAGTAGCAATTTTAAGCGAGAGCATTGACCCACAATCGTATTGGCGTAAACTCAAAGAGCGTCTCAAAAAAGAAGGGAATGAAACCGTGACAAATTGTCACGGTTTGAAAATGAAAGCGAATGACGGCAAAATGCGCCTCACTGATGTGGCAACAGTCGAACAGCTTTTACGCCTGATACAATCGATCCCATCTCCCAACGCCGAGCCGTTTAAAATATGGTTGGCGAAAGTGGGGCATGAACGACTCCAAGATATGTCCGATCCCGCTCTAAGCGTAGATCGTGCCCGTG
>NZ_JBAQPS010000393.1:0-2966 GCF_049305995.1 Sulfuricurvum sp. | reverse complement strand
GTGTGCAACTCGAAGGGGTTGATCTCTCAAAATATGACGCGGTTTATATTCCAGGCGGTCATGGAGCCATGTTTGATTTACCTACAGATCCGACAATCAAAAAGGTACTTGAAAATTTTGCAAAAGATAATAAACTCATTGCTTCCGTTTGTCATGGTCCAGCCAGTTTGGTAAATATCAATCTACCCGATGGTACAGCGTTGGTTAAAGGGAAAAAAGTAACCAGTTTTACCAATCAAGAAGAGTTTGCCGGTAAACTTGAGAAACAAATGCCTTTTTTACTAGAAACAGAACTCAAAAATCGCGGAGCTATTTTCATCTCAAAAGAAAATTGGGCAGATCATATCGAAGTGGATGGAAACCTGATTACCGGACAAAACCCATCTTCCAGTAAAAGCATGGCGAAAGCAATAATCGATAAACTAAAAAAGTAATTTTACTATCAGCATATAACGTCACGGATAAAAAATTTGATGTCATAGACTAACAGCCCTTTTGGATTTAGCGGTACAATTGTTTCGACAAATTTTATACCGGATTATGAAATGAAACAAATACTATTCGTTATCTTTATCGGGATGCTCGGGTGTAATGCCGCTGAGCAAAAGGAGAATGTGATGCAGTCAAGATATGAGCGAGGTTGGGAAAAGCTCAAAGAGGTAGATGGTAAAGCGGGTGAAAATGTTGTCAATGCACTTAAAGATATAGCTCCTGATTTGGCTAAATATACCATCGAATTTCCTTTTGGTGATATTTATTCAAGAGAGGGGTTAAACCTTAGAGATAGAGAAATTGCAACTATTGCGGCATTGACGGCAATGGGAAACGCCACTCCGCAATTAAAAGTACACATTCATGCCGCTCTTAATGTCGGCGTTACAAAAACGGAAATTATCGAGATTATTACGCAAATGGCAGTATATTCAGGGTTTCCTACCGCTATCAACGGAGCACTTGCCGCAAAAGAGGTATTTGATGTCTACGACAAAGAACACGGAGCTATACAATGAACAACAAAGATAGACTTGTAGAGTTTTTCAAATCAGCGAAAACAGATGAACAGAAAATGCTCTCCTTTGTAGCTGATAATGCAAAATACATTGCTATCAAAGAAGAACCAAATGAAAAATGTTTTTTATACGGTACCTACGTGGGTCATGAAGGTTTTAAACAACTATTTGCCAATCTAACCGAGGCATTCGAGACGCAAAAATTTGAATTTTTGGGCATTATGGAAGAAGATGATACAGTAATGGCATACGGCTATTTCGAACATATCGTCAAAAGCACAGGGAAACTTTTTTGTTCACATTGGTCTTTAGTCGCCACATTTCAAGATGGCAAAATAGTAGTGTGTCGGTTTTTTGAAGACACGGCGGCGCTTGAAGAAGCGTTTAAATCTTAAAAAAAGGGGAAAAATGAAAAGTGTATTACTCAGTATGGCATTGGTGGCTGTGGCATTTGGCGGACAAGTAGAGATTGATGTAGGAGGACATCCTGAGAGCGTACTCGTACATGGGAAAAAAGCTTTTGTTTCAAACGTCGGTGCTGAATTAAAGCCGACAGACAAAGACGGTGACGGATATATCTCGCTTCTGAATCAAAAAGGTGAAATGGTCGATAAAACCTTTATAACTGCTCTCAATGCTCCAAAGGGTTTGGCGTTGATTCAAAATACCCTTTATGTCGCGGATGTGAATGAAGTCAAAGGGTTTGATATTACGACAAAAAAACAGGTATTTTCACTCGCATTTGATGGGGTAAATTTTCTCAACGACATCACGGTAAAGAATGCTCATACCTTAATCGTCAGCGCGACCGATAGCGGTAAAATTTATGAACTCAATGTCAAAACCAAAACCTATAAAGCGATAGCTGATCTCCCTACTGCTAATGGTGTTTACTATACCGAGGGGAAACTCTACGCACTTATGCTGGGTAAAACACCGGAAAATATGTTTGGCGGAGGCGGTAAACTTGTCGAGATTAATCCGAAAAGCGGTACGGTTACCCCTCTTGCAAAAACTGAGGGGATACTTGATGGTGTTCAAAAAGTTGGAAATTCCCTCTATTTCTCCGACTGGGTAAAAATGGAAAAAGCGGGGGTAATCCACACCTATAATCTCAAAACAAAAGCCGAAAGTGATATAAAAATCGACCCTATTGCGGGACCTGCTGATTTTTGGATTGATATGAAAAACAAAACGATTTGGATTCCAAAGATGATTGAAGGCAAAGTGCTTGTCTCTGATTTGAAATAGATTTTCGTGCTCTGCTGGCAACAATGCCAGAGAGCTACTATTGCTATATCTCTTGGTTAATATAGATAACTTACGCTATCGGCACATAAATCTCAGTACGAAGATTTTCTGCTTTTGTACGACGTGGGTCACGGTTTAGATATCTCTCAAATATAGGTTCATCACGTAGTGCAGTACTATTTTCTACAATCCAGTCGCCAACTTGATCATACATTGCTTTTAAATTTTCGTATGCACCTTTATGTAAAAAGACTGCATACTTCCCTCCTGAAACTGTTTTAGTCTGTACCTCACCTATCGGTACAACATTTTTATCATCCCAACTGATACATGCGTCACATCGAAGTTTATCAGCTTCGGTTACATTTGGATTATCATGCCCTATTCCCAGTGTTCTTGCATCTTTACCCAGCAGATTTTTTTTGTATTTGATCTTTTGCTCATACGCAAATTTCATCAATACTTCCCATGCTTTCCCACAAGAAGTATTATAAGCCCCTGTTTTTCGAACATACAGTACATTTATCGGCTCTATCTCTACAAATTTTGGTGTTAACATGTTCGTCCCTTTTATTTGCTTGGCATCAGCAGAAAACTCTTTTGGGGTTATTCCGAAATGTTTTTTAAACGCTTTTGTAAAAGAGGCATTGGTTTCATATCCACTTTCTATGGCTATCTGGGTGATATTACGATTTGACTTAAATT
>NZ_JBAQPS010000392.1:0-3498 GCF_049305995.1 Sulfuricurvum sp. | reverse complement strand
CCCTGAAAAGCCACGCCTTAGCGGAAGTTCAGTGGGATGAGACTTGAAAATATCCTAGCACTGACCAAAGGCTCTCTTTTTGGGGAACCTTCAGTTAGTATCTTTGAAAGCGTTGTTTTTGACCCTTCCAAAGTTAAAAGAGGATCACTTTTTATCGCATATAGCTCAGATGACATCTCTGAAGCGATTCAAAACAGTGCGTATGGTGTTGTTTTTGATAAACCCACTCAAATAAGCGACAGTGAAATTGCTTGGATTAAAGTAGCTGATATTGATGAAGCTCTTAAAAAATTACTCCGCTTTTATCTCCTTGAAAAAGAATTGCAGGTTTACGCTTGTGATCCGATTACATTACATCTATCATCGATGATTTCAACGCCACCTATATTTTGCAATATTGAAGGGGCTGTGCGGGAAATATGGGAAAAGCTTTGGTCTTTAGAAAAAAAATCGATTGTTTTATTTTCCCCTACTCTCAGCGATACAGATATATTTGTCGAATATTCTCAGTTGGTTCACGCACAGGAGAATACAATTACGATTATCGAACAAACTCTCTTTGAAACCTCATTTATTCACAATGATATTTTTTATGAAAGACAGATGCTTTCTCCCTTTTTCATCCCTTATTTAGAGCGTATCCTTTTTTTCTATACCTTTTTACGAATACCATTTCAAATTAGAGGATTTAGTAAAATGGGACATTTTATCCCTGTTTTTACCAACTCTCGTCTTGAAAGTAAAGAATTTGGTAGCAGTGATCGTGTCGTTATTTTTGAGCCATTACTTGAGCTTATTGATGAGCAGATTAACTTTTTAGCACAGGCAACATGGGCTAAAATCATCTATTTGTTGCCAGAAGCGATGCGTTCATCACTCACTATTGGGGTTGAAAATATCTTTTTCTACCGTTATTCTGAAGAAGTGTTAACAATCTTACAATCCAGAATTTTCCATTTTGCCTTAGTAGCAGGGGTAGATAAAGGGATACTCAATCCATCCCGTTCGGCGATGAAACAGTTGGAACTTGACTTTTAGCCGATTCGTATCTGTTTCAGCTCTCTACGCAACTCTCTCTCGTTTTCTAACACACTCCGTACCACTGCATGAAACTCTTTAGAGTGGTTCATGTGTCGTAAATGGGCGAGTTCATGAACGATGATATAATCGATATGTGCATAGCTAAGTTGCATCATCATAGTGTTGAGTGTAACAATACCTTCACTGCTACAGCTCCCCCAGCGGCGGCGCATCTTTTTAAAACGTATCTCTTTTGGATGTAAGTCCATCTTTCGTGCATAATATGCTACACGCGATGGAAGGGTTAAATATGCCTCATTTTTATAAAAAAGTGAGTAATATTTTTCAATATCAACACTGTTTTTCGCTTTTTTTAGCATTTCGTCTAAATGTAAGAATTGTGTGATCGGGAGACACTCTCCCCGAAAACGGATTGTTTCACCGAGAGTATGGTAATACATATTGCTCGATGCAATCGCAATGAGTTTAGATCGAATCCAGCTTTCTCGCTCCGCTAAGATGATACGGATACGCTTTTCATTTTTGATAGGGGTACGGACACATACTTCACCGTTGTGGGTGATAGTAATATAGGTACTGCGATTTCGGGGACGATAATGGATTGTTATAGGTGAATTTGATGCATCAAACATAGTCGATAGGATCAACCACTCCGGCACGTTCAAAGCCTCGTAGACGCAATCGGCAGCTGTCGCATACACCGCACGCCGCCTCTTCGCTTTGGTAACAGCTCCATGTTAGATGCAACGGTGCACTCAGTCGAAGCGACTCTTGTACAATTTGAGATTTTTGCAGATGCACTAACGGCATTTCAATGCTAATATGGGTTGTCTCTTTCGTTCCTAAATTTGCCGCTTTAGTAAAAGTATCAATAAATGCTTCACGACAATCGGGATACCCGCTACTGTCCTCTTCGACCACACCGATTGCGATAACAGAGCACCCTTCTTTTTCAGCGATAGCGGTAGCGATAGAGAGAAAGATACCGTTTCGAAATGGGACATAGGTGATGGGGACACCTACTTCAATTCCACCCGTAGGAACTGTGAGCATGTGATCGGTTAATGCCGATGCTCCGATAGTTTTGAAAAAATCAAGATCGATCTCGTATTTCTCTCTCACCCCTAAATCCTCACAGATAGCGCGAAAACAGGAGAGCTCTTTTGCCACGGTGCGTTGTCCGTAGTTAAAGTGCAATGCGACGATCTCATATCCGCGTGAACGCATGATATAGGCAACAAGGGTCGAATCCATCCCGCCGCTCATGATACAAAGTGCTTTTTTCATAACAAATATTTCCTTGTCTATTCAGAAATTTTTGAGGCTTCTTGAAGTGCAGATGCTTTTTGGGCATAGTAGTCTGAGAGATTTTTATCCCCCACCACTTCGTGAAGTTTGGATAGATTTTCCAATGCCGTTATCTCTCCAGAAATATACCCTATCCGCTCGAAAATTTCTAACGATTGAGTGTAATTGTTTAACGCCGCATCAAATCTTCCAAGATGCTGATAAATATTTGCAATATTTCCAAGCGTGTTCGCTATCCCTTGTTGATGCCCTATCAAAAGATGAATTTTCAATGCTTCATTGTGTTTTAATAAAGCTTCATCATAATGCTCTTTATTTTGATAAATTGTACCAATCTTGTCAAGAGTTGATGCAATACCTCTTTTATTACCTATCGTTTCACTTAATTTTAATGCATCAAAATAATACATTAAAGCTTTATCATATTTTTCAAGATGTTGATAAGTATCTCCTATATTATCAAGCAAACTTGCTATACCCAACTGATCACCTATTTGCCGAAATAAATCTAAAGTTTTAGTATATATTTTTAGAGACTCTTCGTATTTACCGAGAGATTGATATATCTTTCCTAATTCATTGGATGTATATGCAATACCTTTTATATTTCCACTAGTAGAATATGTTTCTAACGCTTTATTTTCACTCAAAAAAGCTTCTTCATATTTACCTATACGTCGATATACTGCTCCAATACTAGCAAAAACATGAGCCATTCCTTCAACATTTCCTATCGATTCAAGTATTTTCAACCCTTCAATGTAATATTGTAGTTCTTCTTTATAATTACCAAAATTTTGATAGATTGAAGCTATATTGATAAGATCATTTGCAATACCTATCTCATTATTTAACCTTCTATCAATATCAAGTGCCTGCCTATGATTTTGCATAGCTTCATCATATCTTCCAAGTTGTTGATAAACCTTACCTATATTACCAAGCACATTGGCGATACCTGCCTGATCATCTATTCTATAAAATATTTCCAAACTTTCAGAATATTTTGTTAAAGCTTCTTCAGCTTTTCCAAGTCGTTGATAAATATTCCCAATATTGACAAGAACACTGGCAATCCCTCCATCATCTCCAATTGAACGATCTATTTCCAATGCTTCAGAATATTTCGACATTGCTTTATCGTATTGA
>NZ_JBAQPS010000391.1:0-6089 GCF_049305995.1 Sulfuricurvum sp. | reverse complement strand
CTCAGTTTCGGTGCGCCGACCGAAGCGGAATCAGAGCTTGCGGAGCTGATTATCTCTATTTATGACTCTATCGAGAAAATCCGTTTTGTCAGCAGCGGAACCGAAGCGGTTATGAGTGCTATCCGTCTCGCTCGCGGATTCACTGGGCGTGATGACATTGTCAAATTCACGGGATGCTATCATGGTCACAGCGATGCACTGCTCGTTCAAGCGGGTTCAGGTGCCGTGACGTTCGGTACTCCAAGTTCACCGGGAGTGCCAGCAGACTTTACTAAACATACGCTTCTAGCCGAATACAACAACATCGAAAGCGTCAAGCAATGTTTTGCCGACAGTCCGGGGATTGCCTGTGTCATTATCGAACCGATTGCGGGAAATATGGGTCTCGTCCCCGCAACCAAAGATTTCCTTGCCCAATTACGCACAGTGTGTGACGAGTACGGCGCACTCCTCATTTTCGACGAAGTGATGAGCGGATTCCGTGCGTGTTTACATGGTGCAGAAAGTATTACGGGGACTAAACCTGACCTTGTAACCCTTGGTAAAGTGATCGGCGGAGGTATGCCTGTCGGTGCGTTCGGCGGTCGTCGCGAGATTATGGCTCACCTTTCACCTGAGGGGGGCGTGTATCAGGCGGGAACGCTTAGCGGAAATCCGGTTGCGATGGCGGCAGGGTTAGCATCAATCCATAAACTCAGAACGAACGCTCGTGTGTTTGGGGTACTCGAAGAGCGGGCAAAACGTTTGATGAGCGGTTTTGCGGATGCGGCAGCGAAACACAATATCGGATTGCAAACGGATGTACGCGGATCGATGTTCGGATTTTTCTTTTGTGATACAGCGGTCGGTAATTTTGCCGAAGCGTTGAAAAGTGATACCGCACGCTTTGCCCGTTTTCATGCGGCGATGTTGGATACAGGGTTTTATTTTGCGTGTTCACAGTTTGAAACTGGATTTATTTGTACCGCTACGACCGATGCAATGATCGAAGAAACGATTGCCGCAGCGGATAAAATTTTTGGGGAGCTGTAATGGAAAACGAAGAACAAAAACCTCGTTTAAAACCGATCATCGAAGGGGCAGAAACCCTATCGCTAGGTATCTCAATGGTAGTTGCAATCCTGATCGGGGTTGCGATAGGATTGGGACTTAAAAAACTCACTGGGATTACATGGTTGTTATGGGTCGGTGTTGCTATCGGTATTGCCGCCGCTATATTAAACATTTACAAAGCCTACAGTAAACAATACAAAGAGTTCGAAAAGCTCGCCAAAGATCCCCGTTATAACATGGGTAAATCACAAGATGATGATGACGAGGACTAATGTATGATTAGTTTTTTAGTCGCGATGCTCTCTTCGATGCTCATTATTGCAGGATCACTCTATTCGTATCGAAATATGATTCAAAGCCGCGTCGAAAACAGCGAAATTGATGATTTCAAAGATGCGATTGATGAGATGGACGATCCGTATGATTTGTACGAAGAGGAACGTGAATCAGAGATCACCGATATCAAACAGATGATCAAAGAGGAAAAAGCACATCAAAAGAGTAATATTATCGAAAATACGACCAAAAATGCTTCGGCAATGGTCTCGCTTTATCGCTTGGTTCCGTATGCTTTTTTGATTTTAGGATTTATTGCGCTGAACAATAGCCACTCATTATCAATACTTCCGTATTTGATCGGGTTAGCGGTTGGGATACCGTTGGGCTACTTAATCGGTAAAAAGTTATTTATTTCACAATCATCGGAACATTAATTGTAATTTTTTGATCTTTTAAATCAATAAAAAGATGATTTTCTTCTGCTAAATGAGTAATATCAGAAAAATACTTACGATTTATAGATATTGAAGAAATTTCAAGAGAGAAAAGGGAGTATTTTTCTCCTTCAAATTTAATATGTTCTCCGACTCGGAAAAAAAGTCTTGTTTGGATTTTAGAATTTCCTGCCATAGAAAGATATATTTTATTCAAAAGTTTAATAAAAAATTCGGTTTGAAGGCGAATTTCTGGAATAGTTGGATCAAGTTCTTTAGTATATTGCGTCTGACTTCCGATAGAATTTGAACTGATACACAAATCAATCAAAGTATATACATTAATAAGTTGTCCATTAGGTTTTTTCGCAGTAAACTGAAATGATGGAAACTGATAAAGACGTATCCCGATTTGTTCTTCATCTTCATACCCGACGGTAATTCCAAAAAATTTAAACCGTCCAAACTCCAACTCTAAAAACGTAGTTTTAAATCCAAAGGATGAACTTGCATAACTCGTAGCAATTTTATAAATAGCCGATGCTTCAATTGCACCAAGAAGATACTGAGCTTCTGTATTTAATGATACAATTTTTCCACTTGAATTAAAAAGGATAAACGGATTGAAGTCAAATTCAATCCATTGTTGATCAAATGTCATTAGTCCTCGATGTAGTTTTTAAGCTTACGCCCCACTTTAGGGTGTTTGAGTTTTTTGATTGCACTGCTTTCAATTTGACGAACACGTTCACGCGTTACATTAAGCTCTTTCCCAATCTCTTCGAGAGTACGGTCACTCTCGTCGTCCATGATGCCGAAACGCATTTTGATAACTGCTTTTTCTCGCTCATTGAGTTGTTCGAGGACACTTTCGATTTGAACTTTTAAATCGTCTTTCAAAATAGCATCACTTGGAGAAATAGACATTTTATCTTCGATAAAATCTCCAAAACGCCCATCCTCTTCGTTACCGATAGGAGCTTCAAGTGAGATTGGTTCTTTGGTAATTTTGATAACGTTTTTAACTTTCTCAACGGATAAGCCAACTTCTTCCGCGATGGTTTCGACATCTGGCTCTTTTCCGTGTTCTTGGAGATGTTTACGCATAATTTTGTTGATACGGTTAATCGTCTCGATCATGTGAATCGGTATACGGATCGTACGTGCCTGATCAGCGATTGCACGGCTGATCGCCTGACGAATCCACCATGTCGCATAGGTCGAAAATTTATACCCTTTTTGGTATTCGAATTTATCGACCGCTTTCATCAAACCTATATTCCCCTCTTGAATCAAATCAAGAAACGGTAATCCGCGGTTGGTGTAACGTTTCGCGATAGAGACAACGAGACGGAGATTCGATTTCGCCATACGGGTTTTGGAAACTTCGGAGATATTTTTACCCCGTTTGATCTGTTCCAAAATATCGGCAAGCTTATCAGGTTCCATATTGAACCCGCCCTTGGAAGCCTCTTTGGTCTGGATCAATTTTTTGATCTCCATATAGGTACTGACCATGGTTGCTTCAGGGACTTTGGTTGAAATCTCTTCTTTAGTCAAATCGCAGATTTTGTTCAAAATCAAGATGTGATTTTTTTTCAGCTGGTCGTTGAAAAGGGGAAGTTTGTACTCAAGACGTTTAAGCTCACGGTCAAACCCCTCATCACTGCGCAATGCGGTTTCCATAGAACGGACAAGCTCATTGATTAGTTTAGAGGTTGGCCCGAGATCCAACAAAGCTTCTTTGAGCATTTTTTTCTTGAAACTGACGTTGAGGAAGAAAAGTACGTAATCTGCATCCATCTCTTCAAGTGAACATTCTTCTAGCATTTTTTCAGTTGCTTTAACCCACTCTTTTTTTGCTTTTTCAAGTGCTTTAAATGAGGTAACAACTTTTTCAACACGTTTTTTATCTTTTACAGATGGTGCTTTTTCAGTTGATTCATCATCATCAGATTCATCATCATCAGATTCATCATCATCAGATTCACCATCTTCTTCAAAGCTTTTAAAAAGTTCTTTAACTCGACGTTCACGATTGATAAGTGGATCTTTATAATCAAGAATAAAATCAATTAAATAAGGAACTGAACAAATAGCATCAATGATGATCCCCTCACCCATCTCCATCCGTTTAGAAATTTCGACTTCTTCGTCTTTGGTTAAAAGGGGAATTTGTCCCATTTCGCGGAGATACATACGTACGGGAGAGTCAGAGCGCGACCATTCAAGAAGTTCATGTTGCTTGAGAATATCAAATTCATCACCACTGGCTTCTTCAATGTATTTGAGCTGAGCAGCGCGTTTGGCGGCGGCTTCTTGTTGGTTGAGCATTTTGGCATGTTCAGACGAAGTAAAAAGACAAATTTTATGTTTTTGAGCCAATTTAAGGATATTTTTGGCCTGAGCAAGAGTAGGTTGCTTGTCAAATGGATCAACAATGGTTTCATATGTGAGACAATTTTTAGATTTATGTTCAGAAAATAGGGTTTCGAGATGTTTATTTAGATCTTTGACACTCATACTGAGGAGAACTCCCTTACGTTAAAAAAGATGTGGATTATACCGAAATTTTTCTTAAAGTTTATGTGAAATATCCATTTTTTTGATAATTATAAATTTGGAACAATTGTTGCTACAAAACTCACAATAGTCTATGTAAGGATGAGAGATGCAAACCGGATATTATGCAGCGACCGGAGGAATGGTAGCACAGTTTAATCGTATAGATACAATTGCTTCTAATCTTGCTAATGCGAATACAACGGGATACAAACGTGATCAGTTGATCACAGGAGATTTTGCCCGATTATTTAAAACGGTTCAAAATGAACTTCCTATTGCAAATCAAACGGAGGCAGCAGCACAGTATTTAAACCGTTCACTTAGCCGTGTTCCACAAATTACCGATGCCTATATTGATTATAGTTTAGGTGCTATGCAACGGACTGATAATACATTTGATCTTGCTTTAGGAAAAGAGGGTCAATTTTTTGCTGTTAATACACCTCAAGGAATACGACTAACACGTGATGGTTCATTTACCATTAATGAAGAGGGAAAACTTGTTAACAAACAAGGTCATGAAGTCCTATCCACCGATTATTTTCAGACCAAAACCGCTATAACCTTTACATCTCAAGACAGTATTATTACGATCGATAAAAATGGACAAATTTCGACTAATGTTCCAGGATCGACGCAGATGGTTGCTAATAAAAAACTTCTTGTATTAGAACCACAAAATCTCCGAATGCTAATAAAAGAGGGTGACAATTTATATATTCCAGAGAAAGCAGATACTCTTACTCCATTGGAAGATAGTGGAACTGTTATGCAGGGATTTGTTGAAAAAAGTAATGTCAATGCAGTCAATGAAATGATTGCTCTTGTCGAAGCAAACCGATTAGTAGGGATGTATCAAAAAGCAATGGATTCACAAATGAACGATCTTAACCGTGATGCAATTGAGAAAATCGCTTCAACACGACGATAACACTAAGGAGAAATAACCAATGATGCAATCACTTTACACCAGTTCTACTGGAATGATGGCAATGCAAACCCAAATCGATACGACAGCAAATAACATTGCCAATGTTAATACAATGGGGTACAAAAAATCTCGCGCCGAATTCGCCGATTTGATGTATAAAGTTATGACCTATGCGGGAACATCTACCAGTGATACTACTAAATCTCCTACAGGGATTGAAGTGGGGCTCGGAGTACGTCCTACCGCTATCAATAAAATTTTTACTGAGGGAAGTTTAAAACAAACTGATAATTCCCTTGATATGGCAATTACAGGAAAAGGGTTTTTCAAACTTCAACTTCCTAATGGAACTGAAGTATATACTCGTAACGGATCTTTTAAAGTTGATCAAAATGGTACGCTTGTAAATTCGGACGGATATACTCTAATTCCTGAGGTTGTAATTCCTGATGATGCTATCGATATCAGTATTGGAACAGATGGTATTGTCAGTGTAACTCAATCCGGTCAAGCACAAGCTACGCAAGTAGGACAAATTTCATTAACTAATTTTATAAATCCTGCTGGGTTACATGCTATGGGTGATAATTTATTTGTTGAAACAGATAGTTCAGGACAACCGGTTGAGGGTACAGCAGGAGATACGGGTTTAGGCTCAATCCGTCAAGGATTTGTCGAACTATCAAATGTTCAATTAGTTGTAGAACTTACTGATTTAATTACAGGACAGCGTGCATATGATGCAAACTCGAAAGTAATTACCACTAGTGATGAGATGCTTGCAACTACCAATAGCCTTAAACGTTAATATTAATCACTATTAAATC
>NZ_JBAQPS010000390.1:0-11269 GCF_049305995.1 Sulfuricurvum sp. | reverse complement strand
TTGCTCTTTCGTCTCAACACCCTCAGCCGTTATTGAGAGTCCAAAAGTATTGGCTAATGCGATAATTGCACGGGTTATAGCGACACTTTCAGGTGAAGTGGGAAGATCGTCGATAAATGATTTATCGATTTTGAGTCGAGTGATAGAGAGTTTTTGCAGATATGCCATAGAGGAATATCCGGTACCAAAATCATCGATGGCGATATTAATATCCATACCACGAAGAGTTCTCAACATAGAAAGTGCATGATCGGCATCGGTGGCAATATAACTCTCTGTCAGTTCAATTTCAAGCCATTTTGGATCTATATGGGTTTGTTTGACGATATCATCGAGAGTTTGAAAGAAATGTTCATGTTGCAGTTGGAGCGAAGAAACATTCACTGCTAGATGTTCGAGATGGTATCCTTCGCTACGAAGAAGCATAAAATCGCTGCACGCTTGCTCTAGAACCCATGCACCCAACGCTAAAATAAGCCCAGTTTCTTCAGCAATAGGGATAAATTTATCAGGGCTAATTCGACCGAGTTCGTTGCTATTCCATCGAAGTAATGCTTCAATCGCAGTAATTTTTCCGGTGATAGTTGAAATTTTTGGCTGATAGACGAGAAAAAATTCTTCATTTTTAGCTACTGCTGTTTTTAGGGCATGTATTATTATACTTTTTTCTTCGATCGCATGTGCTAAGTCTTGGGTGAAAAAACTATAACGATTTCGCCCATTGTCTTTTGATAGGTACATTGCCATATCCGCATTTTTTATGAGTGCTTGTATATTTTGACCATCTTTTGGATAGAGAGATACCCCAATGCTTGCCGTGGTTCGTATCTCATGATCTTGGCATATAAAGGGTGAATCAAAGCTTTCTAAAAGTGCTTTTACCGTCGGCTTAATCCCTTCAATGTCATTAAAATCTTCGATCAAAATAATAAACTCATCTCCGCCAATTCGTGCGAGAAAATCAGAATTACGAAGATTTGCTTTGAGTCTTTGCGCGACTTCTTGTAAGAGTATATCGCCAATTTCATGGCCCAACGTATCGTTTATTTGTTTAAATTGATCCAAATCAAGAAATATAATTGTCAAAATAGTATTGTTTTCTTTTGCTCTTTCGATTCCGCTTTTGAGGAGCATATAAAAAAGTCTACGGTTTGGTAAATCGGTTAGGGGATCAGTATCAGAGAGATATTGGAGCTGTTTTTGGGAAGAAAGCAGAGCTGTTTCACGTTCATATACTGCTGATGCAAGTCTCTGAACGTTACGAGATATGGCTTCGAGTTCATCTCCTGTACGGAGAATTTTGGTATTGGAATAGTCTTGATGTTCAATTTTATCGATTTGCTTCATTAGTGAGAAAAGAGGTTGAGCAATACTGCGGTTGAAGAGAATTCGTAAAATCCATAAAGTTAAAAAAGTAATAAGAAGGATTAAGAGTATGAAAATAATTCGGTTTTTGGTAAGCATTGCCTGTAAATATGATTTATCAAGTGAGGCAACGATATGAATTGTACCGTTTTGTGTTTTGATAGAGTAAGTTCCTATAAAATTATCCATTTTTTCAAGAGTGACTATTTTGTTTTCTGTTGAAGAACTAGAAAGAGCATTTGGAATGATTGCTTGTGATGAAACATTAATTCCTAGGTCATTTGATAGGGAGGAAAAATAGGGTTTGGAGATATAATGAGACATTTCGATATGGGCGATAACCCTTTTAGTTTTTCCATTAAAAAGGTTTTGATGCGATTTGATAACCAGATTATTTTTAGCGCGGTGATAGGTAATCGCACCGTCATTTTGTAAAAGCATTTTATTGGCATAGTATGATTTGTGATTATAGGGGAGAAGGCTATCATGTTTGAGTGGATGGCGAGTATATTCAAGTTCTTTCTCATAACGACCATAAAAGATTGGTTTTCCTTTTTCAAATGAAACATAGGTAAGATAATAGCCTTTGGAAGTTTTTGTAACAAAAGCAAGCAGTTCTTCATGGGTGTCATACAAGGCAATATCGTTATTGAGAGAGAGTTTAACACGGTCTAATAGTGCTTCAACAATATGCTTTTTCTCTTCATCGAGTAAAATAGTATTATAAACATTTTTGTCTTGATAAGCATCGATTAACTCAATGGAAGCTAGGAGTGACTCATCGTCATTGATAAATGCTATCCCTTCTTTTAGTTCTTTTTCAGTCTCGTGAAGATGGAGATTAAAACGATGAAAAGCATAATCTATTCGCTCTTGGGTTGTTTTGGCAAAACTCTCTCGGAGAAAATAGTCAAAATAAAGCCCTGTAATAAGTGATAAAACCGTTATTGCCGCTATCAATATAAATAATAGCTTTCCTCTTAATTTTAGGGAACGATAAAGAGCACTTATCATCAGAAAATCGGTGCCTCTTGTTCAACATTGTTTTTTGTAATCAATTTGACTGGAATGACAATGTGTTTTGGAACGCTTTCCCCGTTAAATATTTTAGTTGCTACTTCAATACTTTTTTTGCCTCCAAGAGGAAAGAGAACGGAACCGCTTTGAGTCCCTTTTCGGATCGCTTCACGCGCTTCTGAAGTATAATCACATCCCACGGTAATAATTTTGGATGGATCTATTTTGTGTCGTTCCATTGCAGAACGGGCACCGCTAATCATACTATCACTTTCAGCAAAAATAGCATCGACTTTTTCTCCTGATGCAATCAATTTTTCCATTTCGACAATGGCATCTTTACGTAGATAGTTTCCGGTTCGCTTGATAACTTTGATATTTTGGTATTTTCCGATTTCATTGAGGAAACCTTTGGTGCGCAGTTGTGTGACATCTGCTGTTTGTATTCCTTCAAAGAGCAATACTTTGCCTTTTCCGTTCAGACGTTTTGCAATGTATTCAGCTCCGAGTGTACCGATTTTGATATTATCGGAATTAATAAAGGTTGTATAGTCATTTCCTTGAATTCCACGATCGAGTATAACGATAGGAATTCCACTTTTATGAGCTTGGGATATGATGGGAACAACTGCTTTTTCATCATTGGTTCCAACGACGATAAGATCGGCTTTTGATTCCATAAAACCTTTGATTTGGCGGATTAACAGTGATGTTTGTCCTTTTGCATCGGAATAGATAAATTTCATATTTGGGTGTTTTGCTACTGCATCTCGTACTTCATATACTTGTGCTTTGCGAAAATCGTTGCTGAGGGTATCTTGGGCAAATGCAATGGTTTTGATATCAGCTTCTAAGGAAATAGCCATTAATGCAATGGTTAAAACAAGTAATATAAAACTTTTCTTAAATATGAACATGGATATTTCCTCTTCTTTACTGATATTATAACGAAAATTGTTTTACCACCAATATTCAAATTGTATTCCAAAATTATCACCATGTGTTTGAGTTAAATAGTAACTGCTTCCTATTTGTCCCAAAGTGTTGTCTGACCAGTCGGAATAAGTATAAAAAAGACGAATTACAGGGCGTTTCCATATCCCTTTATCGAGTGCGGCTTCGAGTGCAGCAGTTGTTTTGGTAAGAGTGTATATTTTAGAGGATGCATCGTCTTTGACTCGATCAAGACCTGTTTCTAATACAAACCTGCCATTTTTGTGAAAAAACCAGTAGGGACGGATTCCTGCTGAAATCCAGATTTGATCGGTTCCTGAGAATGCGATTTCTTTGCGTTTTTCATAAACGAGGTTGCTCATCAATCCCCATTGGTCATTTTCAAACGCATTATAATTGATAAACCGCCATGTTTCAGCCATCTCGATTGCTTTAGAAGTTCCCAAAACAGTATCTATGAACGCTTCTTGTCGATAAGGAGATGTACTTCCGGCACCTTTGGCAACACCTTCAGCGTAAAATAGAGCACTGATGTTTTCTCCTTCCATACTAAAAAGTTCTTTGGTAAGTTTGGTATCTTTGTAGAGCAATCCCACTGCATAAGCAGGTGATACATTGATATGCTGTGCAGTATTAAATGTTTTGGAATGGATTTGCATACGATTAGCAAAAAGTGTCAATTCTCCACGTTCGGTCGGTTTATTCAGGCGAAGATCGTGGCTATCAAAAAGAACTTGTTCATCTCCCGCTATAGAAGAGGGATCAAGTCGATCAAAAATGTAGCTGTATGAAAGTTTATATCCATTGAGATCAAGATTACGAAATCCTGCTCCATCTCCGCTCATATTGAGGTAAAAATAGTCATATATATGGCTGTCGTAACGATCATAAAAACGGCGTCCCACCCAAATAGATAGAGTGTTATCAAAAATACCGCTGATTTCGCTGTAGAGTTCATCGAGCCGTAGATACTCAATATTGTGATTATTGACTCCATAAAAAACAGGGCGGATCTGATTGTGGAGTATGACACCGTTATCAAAGTGGATCGTGTCGTATAGCCCCAGTTCGATCCATGTTTCACACTCATTCCCCAGACGGTATTTACTTCCCGCACCGGGCGCTTTGAAACAGACATTGGCTTTTTTATCTTGCAGTGACGTTTGAAGCCGCATATACCCTGTCGTTCCAACACTATTTTCGACAGCTAAAGCAGTGAAAGATGTTAAAAAAATTAAAACGATTGTAATCGATCTCATGGTAAAGCACCGATCTTTTATAGGGATAATTCAAAACATTATAGAGTGTACTAAAATAAATATAACTTAAAGTAATTATGTCTCTCCTCGCACACTTCTTGCATAATCTATGGCAACTAAGGAGTTGTCATGGAATTTTCCCTCACTCATAAAGAACACAAACCACTTCAAGTCAACCCGATCAAACACTCTCAGCCGATGGGTGCGACTCTCGCCTATCTGGGGGTAAAAGATTGTATGCCACTCATGCACTCCGCTCAGGGGTGCGCTTCGTATACCAAAGTCTTTTTTACCCGTCATTTCAACGAGCCTATCGCGATCAACAACACCTCCGTGAGCGACATCACCGCCGTGCTCGATGGCGGAGATTACTCGATACTCATGGCGATTGAGAACATCCAAAACAAAGAGAAAAACCTCAAACCCAGTATGATAGGTCTTCATACGACGGGTTTGACAGAGACCAAAGGGGATGATGTTCGCGGCGTGGGGATGCATATCGAGATCCCTTATGTGTTTGTCAACACTCCCGATTATGAGGGGGGGATGGAGAGCGGATGGTCACTCACGGTCACGGCGATGATCGAACAGCTCACTGAGGCCGCTACCGAGGTGAAAACCAATAAACTCGTCTTTTTACCTCATTTGAGTATGCAGCCGATCGAGGTGGAGAAAATCAAATGTTTATGTGAGGATTTCGGATTTGAGACCTATGCTCTCCCTGATCTATCAACCTCATTGGATGGATATTGGGAAGCGGGGCAGGGGAAACTCGCTAATGGCGGGATAACGGTAGATCAGATTCGTGATTTAGCTACCTCTAGCATCGTGGTAAGTATCGGAGCTTCGATGAAAAAATCGGCTCTTGCCCTCCAGAAAAAGAACCCTCTTATCGAGCATCTCCATTTTGATCATTTGATGGGATTGGACGGATGTGACAATTTTGTAAGTGCACTCATGAAAATACGACACACCGATCCTAAACCTCTGATGAAGCGATGGCGATCCCGTTTGCAAGATGCGATGCTCGATTCTCATTTCCTGATCGGGAGCTCTCATTTCGTTGTTACGGGTGAGCCTGATATGCTGGTCGGCATCTGTGCGATGCTGCGCAGTGTCGGCGGAACCATTGATGCGGCGGTCTCTACGACGTTTAGTGACTCTCTCCATCTGATCGAAGCGGAAAAAGTATTTGTAGGAGATTTAGAAGATGCACGGCAGTTTTTCGAAGGTGCAGATATGGTTATCAGCAATTTTCATGCAGAACGAATCTTGCACACATATGCACATACGGCACTCGTGATCCGAGGTTTTCCTAATTATGAAGAGTTAGGGAACCAGCTCAAAAACGATCAGTTGTATGAGGGAAGCACTTATTTTTTATTTGAGATTGCAAATTCGTTGAGAAAGGTTAAACATGAACACTAAAATCACAGTAGAGGGGAATGGGACAATGAATAGCGCATTACGAGTTGCATTTGCAACCAAAGATATGGAAGAGGTGAATGCCCACTTCGGCGGAGCTAAAGAGTTTGTGGTCTACAACGTCTCACAAGATGGTTATGAAGTCTCCGAAGTGATTAAAACCGATACGTCTGAACTCGAAGATGACGATAAAACCGATTTCCGTGTTCGTGCACTCAAAGGTGTCAATATCATGTACTGTGAGAGTATCGGTGGAACGGCAGCGGCGAAAGTGATCCGTGCAGGTATCCATCCTATGAAAGCCAATGAGGGTACGATGATCGAAGATCTTCTCAAAAGTTTGGTTTCTATGATCAACGGTAATCCTCCACCATGGGTTAAAAACATCATTCAAATGAAAACAGAGCACGACGTTAGACAAGATCGTTGGGCTGAGGGCGAGTAAGATAAGAGGGGCTTTGCTCCATTAGCGTTTAAAAACAGTAAAAAGGATAACTATTATGGAAGCAGAAAAAAAATTAAGTGATTTTGGGATGGAGATTGTACGTCAGATTCGTGCGCTCGATCAGTTCGGAAACTGGGCTCGTATCGGTGATGAAGAACTCCTCATCAAAAAATACGTGAAAACCAAAGAAGAACTCAAATTGGTTCCATTGATCGCAGATATCGATGAGATGATGATTAATGACATTAAAATGATTTACAAAGCTATTGCCCTTTCGTTTGAACGTAAAACGGGTGTTGTTTGTAACGTTATCATGGAGATGAGCCACGAGGGATTCGGTCGTTGTGCGGTTATCGCCGATCGTATCTGTATCGTAAACAAATATTTCAAAGACGCGCATCGTTTTAGCTTTCGTACATTGGAAGCATTGTTCGAAGACGGTGATAAATCTCTAGCAAGTGCTATCGAGATTTACACACAATATAAACCATGTATCAAGGGAGAATAAATGGCAAAAGTAGGAATTTTTTTCGGTAGCAGCAGCGGAGTTACACGAGGTGCGGCAGAAATTTTAGCCGATGAGATCAAAGGTGCGGAACTTATCGATATGGAAGAAGATTTTGATGGGATTGAACAGTTCGAAGATTTCGATGTGTTGATCCTCGGATCATCTACATGGGGACAAGGTGATCCTCAACGTGACTGGGTTGATCCATTATACGATTTGAGTAATGACCGTCCCGATATGGATGGGAAAAAAGTAGCCTTTTTCGGTGCAGGTGATCAAAAAACGCATGGAGAGCATTTTTTGAGTGCTTTGGGAAAAATGCATGATCTCTTTATCTCATTGGGTGCGAGTGCATACGGATTTACCTCAACAGCGGGATATGAGTATGAGTTTTCTCTTGCGGAACGTGATGGGAAATTCTGCGGTCTTGGGATCGATGATGTCAATCAAGAAGATTTGACCGAAGATCGTGTGAAAGAATGGGCATCTCAACTCAAAAGTGAAATGGGACTGTAGAGTCAAAATTGCATATTAACAGATATTAAGGAAATACGATGGGAACATTAGCTGAATTTAAAACCATAACCGATACCGAAGATTTTTTTGATTTTTTTGATTTGCAATACGATGAGCGTTTAGTGAATTCGAAACGGTTTCATATCATGAAAAAATTTGGTGAACTCGTCGAAAAAGCTACGGGTCATGATATGGGGAGCGAAACAAAGCTTCTCGAATATTACCGTTTTGCCCTATTGACTGTTTACAAAAATTTTGAAAATGGATATAGCCCATCAGCAGCCGATGTGTGGGCAATGTTCGATAATCCGAGTGGTTGTGGAACATGTTCAACATCAGGTAGCTGCAGTGATATAGAGGAGGTGAGCAATGGAAACCACGCCTGTACCAGCACAGCCACAATCTCTTTCTAATGATTTAGAACGTATCGAGAGCAAAGCTCTCGATACTACGCTAGAGCACGAGGCACTAAAGCTTGCCTCTGACGAGGCAGATATTAAATTAGATCATCAAGAAAATATGCCGATCAACAATGAGGCACGTAAAACCAATCTTTATAAGATGTCGACCAAAGATGAGATTCTCTCTGTTTTTAGAGTCGGACAGAGAGTTCGACTCGTAAAATCGATTCGTAATGATGGAACCTATCCTCATGCGCGAGTCGGTGATGTACTTGTAGAAGCTGGTGCAGAAGGGTATGTCCGTAAAATCGGCGATTTTCTCCAAACTATCCGAGTTTATGAAGTGACCTTTATTGAAGAGGGGCTGACATTTGGCTGTCGTGAAGCGGAATTAGAAAATGCCCTCGAAGAAGATGGATACGATGAAGTTGCTGAAGAGCTGAAATGGCTCAAAGAACATCGTGCCCAGCGAGCAGCTGAAAAAGCGGCGCAATCTCAAGAAGAGGGGGCATAAACCACAACTCTTCTGAGATTTTTGCATACCGTATCAAATTAGTGCCCTTGTGGCTAAATATCGTAATCAACAAAGGAGTTGGGATGACAACACGTGTAGAAATTATGAATGACTTTTTGGCGATCAACGTCATACCGGGCAAAACGATTCAAGATATCGTTGAAGCTTCTGGTAGTGCACTTCCATTCGGATGCCGTGACGGTGAATGCGGTACCTGTGTCGTAATGATTGAATCAGGCATGGAGTATATGAGCGAAATCAATGAAAAAGAAAAAGCGGTACTTAAAACGCTTAATGAGAGTAACCCTAAGGCTCGTCTTGCTTGTCAAATGAAAATTGTTGCACCAAATGGATTGGTACGTATTAAATACTAAATCCTCTTCGTCATTTCCAACTTGATTGGAAATCCAGATATTTCTAACTATGGATCCCCGATCTAGTCGGGGATGACAACGTCTTGCCTTTTTTTTAATCACTATTTTGCCTAAAATAAGCCTATAATTTTTATAAGAACAATATATGCATTTTATTACGTAAATGTGTATTTTTTTAGGTGGCTTATTATGCAAACATCACTCTCTTATAAACAAAAACAACTTCCAAGATTATCGATGCAGACATGGTTACCGCTCTTGCAATGTTCACTGAATGATCTTGAAAAGCATTTACAGGTTATTACCAATGAAAACCCTTGTTTGGAAGTGAAATCTGGCTTTGAAGAGTCTAACTCTGGGGCAGGTGGAAATACAGCGTATGGAGCATTTCAAAACTATGTTTCCAACGCTTCCAGTGACCAAATTGAATGGCTTAGTATCTCTTCGACATCGCTGTATGAAAAACTCGATGAGCAGATTGTGGCACCGTTGTTTCCGACACCGATATCCCAAAAAATTGCTCGTCAGATTATTTATTATATCAATGATGAAGGATATTTTGAAGGATCGGTTGAAGAGGTGGCACAGCAGTGTGATACTGATTCCCATACCGTTGAGCGTGTGCGACAGCGCTTCGCCCATTTGGAACCATCTGGTGTTGGTGCAAGTGACTACAAAGAGTCTTTTTTGTTTCAGCTGAGCGATTATGATTTGGATGATGAACTTTCTATTTTACTTGGTGCGATGATCTTGCAGTTTGATAAAATGGAAAAATTTATTAAGCATCCAAGATTGCATGATGCTAAACACGTATTGCAGCAACTTAAAAATCCTCCGGCATTAGAATACATGGAACCAGAGTCGCAGATTACCCCTGATTTATTTGTCGAATTTTCAGGTTCAGAACTCAATATCCGAATCAACCATGCATTTTATCCCGATTTACAGGTCAATTTGATCGATAAATACGATAATTTTGCAAAGCAAAAGTTCAAAGAAGCACGTGAACTCGTCAAGCTTCTTGATTTGCGCAAAGCGACACTTTATAACGTTGCGTTAGTATTGCTCGAAAAACAATATACCTTTTTCATGGGGGGCGAACTCAAACCACTTCGTCTCCAAGACGTTGCCGATGAGCTTGGATTTAACGAATCGACGATTTCTCGTGCGATTGCCGACAAATACATTCAAACCGAGCGGGGATTGTATGCGTTTAAAGATTTTTTCTCCAATTCGATCGGGGAAGTATCGACCTCCGAGATCAAACATTTTCTTAAACGGCTAGTGGGAAGTGAAAATAAAGATGATCCGTTTAGCGATAAAACGTTGCATGAGATGATCGAAGAGCGTTTCGGGGTGAAAATGGTTCGCCGTGTTATCGCCAAATATCGTCAGGAACTCGACATCCCCTCTTATAAAGAACGGTTGTTTTTGTACAAGCTTGAATTACTTTAATAGATATTATCTTGGATTTTGATATTCGAAAGATTAAAGCTCTCTCGATTTTTTAATTATCTCATAGGCAGCATTGATCTCTTGTACTTTCTCTGTAGCCTCTTTTAGGTATTCATCCGAAGCTCCCTGCGATTTGATAATATCAGGATGATATTCGCGCACCAGAGCACGGTATGCTTTTTTGACTTCATTATTAGTTGAGTCTGAACTGAGCCCTAGTAGGGTATAGGCTTGGTCGATTGAACTCTCTTTGAGACTGTGACGGTGATAGGAACCGAAATGTTCCATCATTGATTTTAAATCTTGTTCACTAAATCCTAGATGATAGGCAATACGGTGAAGTATATCCTCTTCACTTTTGGAGAGGGTTCCATCGATGTAGGTGAGGTTGACGAGAAACTCTACCATCTTTTGACGTTTATGAGTATCTTTGTCGAGAGCTTTGTAGAGAGCCTGAGCTACGAGATCGAGATTATGGGGTGCGTTTTTCTCTTCATCAAAAATCTCTTTGAGGAGTTTTTTGGTTGCTTCAGGATCGGGAAAGAGGGCACTGATATCGGTGAACATATTGCTCACGAGCTCCGCTTCGAGTTCATCCACACGACCATCGGCTTTGGCTACTTTGGCAGCGAGCGCAACAAATAATCCTAGTTCACTGTGTGCAAGAGTATCTTTATTGAGTTTAAATCCCGAAAACTGGTTACGAGTGTAGGTGTGTTGGTTTTGGGAAAAGCTACGTGAAAGCCAGTAAAAAAGGGCAATAACGATTACAAAAATAATGAGTTGAGTCATAAAAAATCCTGAAAATTATTTTAATAAGTTCCTGATGCTTTCTCTTTGTAAGAGTTAAACATTTCATCTTGTGCTGCAGGTGCAATTTGAAAAAAGCTATCGAGTTCACGATGTTTTGATTGCAAAAGACTCTCAAATTCATTTTGGGTAATAGGAATATTATCCTGAAATTTATCTAATAATAGCGTATTATTTCCTAGCACAACCAAATAACTCATTGTTCCATAATCAAGCATAGCAACTG
>NZ_JBAQPS010000389.1:0-1567 GCF_049305995.1 Sulfuricurvum sp. | reverse complement strand
TATGAAGACCACCTAAATCTGTAGGAATATTTGCTGCAGTTGGGCTAACAGGTTTTGATTCAGATACTTTTTTATTAAAAAGCCATGGTGTTTTTGGCTCATTTTGGATACCTTCAGTACGTTTAGCAATATTTTGTTTGAGCCAAAATAAAATAGCGATTCCAATGACTAAAATAGTAATAACGACGTAATAACTTTGTTCAAATTCATTATCTGCTTTAGTTGGGAGTTCTTTTAAGGCTGTTTCATCGATAGGTTGAGGTCTTTCTTCTTTAACATCGGGTATGGGATTCATAAAACGAAGGCGTAAACCGTAAGAATCGGAGGTTTTAGAAGCTTGCATAATTACATCGGAAGAAACTTTTGCCACGATTTCAATATTTTCACCCTGAGGTGCTATAGTAAGTTTAGTTAAATATTTTGAGTTGACATCTTTGATTTTTGGTGTTTCAATTGATGCTTCTTCGAGTTTGATAACGACGCTGTCGCCTTGTTTATTCTGGCGGAGTACCCCTTCATACGGAGTGTCAAAAGTTAACATTACATCAACACGATCATTTCGATCGTAGACGTTATAACTTAGAACTTTCGCTCCCCATAAAAATGCAGGGATAAGTAAAAAAAGCAGTATAGTTCTCATAGTCTCTCTTTTGAAAGGTAATAAAGTACAGCACTTGAGTCAAGTACTTCATTAATACGTATTGCTAAATTTTTTTCATATACCATGACTTCTCCTTTACCGATAATACGTCGGTTTACATACGACTCGACACTTTCGCCCGCCGGTTTGCCTAGATCGATTACAGACCCTTTTTCGAGTTTTAAAATCTCTCTGAGCGTTAATGTTGTTTGTCCCAAATCGGCAACAAATTCTACTTCCATATCAAGAAGACCTTCATAATCCATCCATGACAGTTCTTTTAGAGAATCAAAAGGGCGTTCATGCGGTAGTAAAGATTCTGTTGTTATGAGTGTCTCATCCATCGTTTAGAGCCTTTGTAATGCGAGTATCATGGTGCCATTTTTAACATCTAGATGTTGTACATATTCCATGCTTTCTATTAAAATAGTATTTGAAACAAAAAATGGTGTCAAAATGGCGAAAGATATATCATATGACTCTTTGGCTAATATTTTTGCACTTCCAACAATCATATTTGTTGTTTCCAATAACATATCGATAATTGTTTGTTCATCACTATTATTTTCACCTAAAAATATTTCTACAATAGTTTGTATGAGAACATCATCGCAACCTACATAAACCCTATGTCTGTTACTATTTTGTACGTCAATATCGATATAAGCAAAAAACGTTCTCTTTTTAGATGCTTTTACTGTTTGTTTGAACGGAAGATGTAATTGGTGTTGACAAAAGTTTTCAGCTGCTTGGATAATGATAGATAGCATAGTATTCTCATTTCGGGTCAAGGTTGAGCGTTGATTATAGCGTAAATTCAATTGATCTAAAAGAGGTTTATTGAAGCACATAGGGGGTATAATCGCGCGATATAAATTGAGGTAATAAAAAAATGAGTTTTGAATTAGCCTTTTTAGGGATTGGAGT
>NZ_JBAQPS010000388.1:0-8083 GCF_049305995.1 Sulfuricurvum sp. | reverse complement strand
CTACAGCGATGATTCCACTTATGGAGGCTTGTAAAATCAAACCATGAGAATAAAGAGCGATCATTGCTACAACAAAAATGATTGTAAGAAGAAAACACATTTATTGAGTTTTTTCTTTGACGTAAGTAGCCCCTTCGTTTACTTTTGATTTCGTCCAATCGACAGCATTAGAGGTGTCTCGTTGAACACCACTCCATGTTGCGGAACAGCCACTGAAAAAGAGAAAAGTAATGACTAAGAAATATTTCATAATTTTACCTTTATGTTAGAATGAATTGTATAAGTCTAACAAAAAATTGTTAATGGAATTATAGATCGATTTTGTATCCGATTCCATTTACATTGGAAATGATTTTTGGGTATGTTTTTTTACGAATTCCCCGTATTAGTGTTCGAAGGGCGTCCATGCTCATTAATGTCTCTTGCCAGACTATAGTTTCTATAGTATCGTAAGGGACGATAAGTCGTTTTTTATTCAGCAGAAGTTCGAGAAGAAGATACTCTTTTTTAGAAAGTTGAACAGATGTGTCATTCGGACGGTTAATGGTTTTATTAATTGGATCGTAGCTAAAGCCATAATGTAGAATAGTATAGGTTGAAGAGTGAGCTAAAACAGTTTGATTTCTTCCTTGGTATTTTGCTTTATACATGGCGGTATCTGCAAGTTTTATTGTATCATCAATCGAGGTATTTGGGTCATACTGGCTGATACCGATACTGAGTGTAAGCGTGGTATTAAGACCAAAAGGATGATTTTCCACTCGCTGACGCAGTTTTTCGGCAATTGAGTAAGCAATTTTTAAATCGGCTTTATCTAGCACAATAATAAATTCTTCTCCTCCCCATCGGCAGAATAAATCGCTATTGCGTAGTGTGTCGCGGGTCAATGAGGTAAATTCTATTAATATTCGATCTCCTTCCAAATGCCCGAATTGGTCATTGATCATTTTAAAATGATCTAAATCGATGAAAAGAATTGAAAAAGTAGTGTGATCGCGATACGCTTGTTCTACTTTATGAGTAAGAAGAAGATTGAGTTTAGAACGATTGTAAATACCAGTAAGCGGATCGGTCGCAGCTTGGCGAATCAATGCTTTATGCTCTGTAATATTAGTATAAATTCCAATGTATCCAAGGATAGTATTGTCTTTTTGAAGTGGTTCAATACAAATCTTACTCCAATATTCATGACCACATTTGTTTCGGTTCTTAATCTCTCCATACCAAGGGTCACCTTGGGTGATCGTATCCCACAAATGGATAAATATCTCTTTTGGAGTATCTGGATGACCAAAAATTCGGTGTGTTAATCCAACTAATTCATCTTTGGCATATCCAGAGAGAATTTCGAATCCTTTACTCACATCAGTAATGATACCGACAGGATCAGTCATAATCATGATCAAGTTTCGATCTAATATTTCTGCTTTGAGATCTTCGATATGTGCGGCATAAGTGAACAAATCTATCTCCTTGGTGGATATTATTATAACCATGGATAATGAGATTTTAATGACGTTTGAAATTTTATGTTTAAATCCATTGAAGATTAGAAATAAATAGTGCAGAAATTGGAAAATATAGCGAAATTAATTACTAAAATGAACGTAGTGATTTATAAAATTAGGGAGTTTAAAGTGGTGACCCCAACGAGATTCGAACTCGTATGGCCAGAATGAAAATCTGGAATCCTAACCATTAGATGATGGGGCCACATAAATGTGGTTGAAAAAGTGGTGTCTCGTGATGGATTCGAACCATCGGCCCCCTCATTAAAAGTGAGATGCTCTACCGGCTGAGCTAACGAGACGTTAAATAACAATAAACTGTTCCAGCACAATTTATGGACGGGAATTATAGCGGTTAGAACCTTTTTTGTCAATAGTTTTGGGTATAAATGGCACATTTTCACTCAAGAAGATAAATATGTACACTTTAATCATTCAAATAGATTCAAAAAAATGATAATATTGTGATAAATAAAGTTAAAAAAAGGGACAAGCAATGGTGAAATTTTTAGTATTGATATGGATAAGTGTTTTGAATTTGGGTGCGGTAACGATTCAAAATGACGAGCAGTTCAAAACGGCGATTACGTCGATGAGAAGTGAGCACAAACTGGTGCTAATGATCTATACGACCGATGATTGTCCTGAATGTGCCTATATGAAGAAAAAAGTATTTCATGATAAAGCGATAGAACCGTATTTGAATCAAAATTTTGTGGTGATCGAGAAAAATGTCCATAAAAGCAAACTCCCTGAAGGATTTGATTATTTCGGGATACCTACGATGTTTTTTATCGATAAAGCAGGGAATAAAAAAGAGACGATAATAGGAAGCCGCAGAGCACCTGAGTTTGCCAAAGAGCTTCGTCGTATCCGAGGGATGAAATGAGATTATTATTTTTAGCGGCGGTTGTAGGAGTAACGTTGAGTGCCTATGATGCGGCGCATTTGAAAAAAGCGTTGGAGGATAAAGAGTGTGTTGGATGTGATTTGCGCGGTGCTAATCTGCAAGATATCGATTTTAGCGGAGGAGATCTCAGTCGCAGTGATCTCTCGGGTGCGGATGTGAGCCGTTCGGTGTTCGTGATGTGTGATTTAAATGATGCAAATTTGAGCCATGCCAAGGCAGAGGGGAGTATATTTTGGAAAGGGTCGTTGGAAGGGTCTGATCTAAGCTATATTCGGGCTAAAGGGGTCAATTTCAAAGGGACTCATTTAAACCGTGCCGATCTTAGCCATGGCGATTTACGCGGGACGAAGAGCTGGAAAGCCAATTTTACCGATGCGACGTTGCTGAAAACCGATTTTAGCGGTGCAGAGCTGGGGGATGCGAAGTTTATTCGAAACGATATGCGAACGGCAAAAATGAAAAATGCGCTGTTATGGCAAACCTATTTTAGTAATACGCTAATGAGCAAAGCTCAATGCGTCCACGCTCAAAAAGAGGAAGCTATTATCGAAAAAAATGTGCAGTGCCGATAAGGGGAAAGAGATGATGTATTACATAATGAAAGTAGCCATTACTACGATATTGATCGTTTTAATTTCTGAAATTGCGAAACGAAGTTCATTTTGGGGCGCGGTGCTAGCGTCGATCCCGCTTATCTCGGTCTTAGCGATGATTTGGCTTTATGTTGACACGAAAGATATTGATAAAATTAGTGCATTGTCTACAGGGGTATTTTGGCTTGTTTTACCGTCTTTGGCTCTGTTTGTTACCCTTCCGATACTGCTAAAGCAGGGGGTTGGTTTTTATCTCAGCCTCATGGTATCGTTGATCGTAACGGTCGTGTGTTATTGGGGGATGGTTAGCATTCTGAACCATTACGGGATCAAACTTTGATATTTTGAGCGGATATTTCTACTCTTTGATTGTCAGGGCACCCAATCGAATTCGGCAAAGAGTGATGCGGTTAGAAATACTAAAGTAAAGAGGATTTTTTTCATTTTTTTTCCAATGTTGCAATATGGGCACTAAAGCTTTGCGGATCTTTGTAGCCTACGAGATCGGCACCTTTGATAGACGTTCCGCTCTCATCAAAAAAGATCATCGCCGGAGGGCCGAACAGCCCGAACCGTTTGCTCAACGCTTTTTCGCTATCACTGTCGGCAGTGACATCGGCACGTACTAAGACGTAGTCGTTAAGCGATTGTATCACAGCGGGGTCTTTAAAGGTGATTTCATCGAGTTCTTTGCAAGCAGTGCACCAGTCGGCGTAGAAATCGAGCATCACTTTTTTCCCTTTGCTCTCAGCCAAGATCGCATCGAGTTCTTCGCTAGAGTGGATAGTTTTAAACTCCAATGCGCTAATCGTCGGTGTGGCAGCGGTGAGAATCGGCTCATTACTCCCTAAAGGGGAAAGAATATTTTCCGCCCCTTTAATCCCGCCGTAAAACAGCATAAAGCCGTACACAAGGAAAATAATTCCCAACCCTTTGGCAAACGCTTTGATCCCTCTCTCTTGCAACGGTTCCAACGCTCCGAGATAAATCGCAACAATGATCAGCAATGCCGACCACAGAATCATTGCCATAGAGGGATCGATGATTCGACTCAGCATCCAGATCGCAATGGCGAGCATCACGACACCGAAGACGTGCGACACCGTGTCCATCCATCCGCCGGGGCGCGGCATGTATTTACCCGCACCTATTCCGATCAGCAGCAATGGAATTCCCATTCCGATACTCAGAACAAAGAGTGCTGCACCGCCGAGGAGTGCATTGCCGCTTTGACCGATATAGACGAGTGCTCCGGCGAGCGGAGGAGCAACGCAAGGCCCTACGATCAATGCGGATAAAAAGCCCATGATCGCGACACCGAGATAGCCCCCTTTAGAACTTGCCTCTTCGGAAGATTTGGTAAGTTTAGTTTGCCATGATGAGGGGAGGCCGATTTTGAAAAATCCGAACATCGATATAGCCAATCCGACGAAGAGGAGGGCAAAGGTCGAGATGACCCACGGGTTTTGCATGGCGATTTGGATATTTCCGCCGAAAAGTCCTGCCAGTACTCCGGCAATCGTATAGGCGACCGACATTGAGAGGACATAGACGAGGGAGAGGATGAAGCCTCGGCGTGCGCTCATATTTTTTCCCTGCGCAACGATGATCGATGAGAGGATCGGAATCATCGGGAAAATACACGGTGTTAGGGAGAGCAACAGTCCGAAGGTAAAAAAGGTCAGCAGGATAAGCGGTACGTTACCCTCGATAAAGGTTTGGGTGATTCGGTCGGTTTCAGAGACGGTGATCGGGCTTTTTTTCTCCGTTGATGCCGGGTTTTTTAGAGGAGTTTCATTTGCCTCTTTTAATAAGAGCTTTGACGTTTCGATATCAAAGGTAAATTTTGACTCCATCGGCTCATAACAAAGCCCCTGTTCTGAACATCCCTGATATCCGATCACGAGGGTGATGGGGACGATCTCATTCATCTCTTTGGTTTTGATGAGAGGGATGTCGAAGGTTGGTGATGTGGTGTACACTTTTTCGCCGTCATGATCGATGGCTTCGCGGAGAACGAGGCGGTCAACCACGATTCCGCTATTTTTTTCCAGAACTTTTGCCGTGATTTTAGACTGGTAGAGATAAATGTCTTTTCCCAATTCAATACTCGCCGATGCGGTGCACCGTTTTTTCATATGGGCTGAGACTTTGAATGCCTCTTCGGGCATCAGAAATTTGGGTTCGGCAAATATCAGGGTATTGAAAAACAATACAAAAAATAGAAAATATTTCATGTGGCTCATTTATCCTCTTTTAAAACGTTAATACTTTATCACTTTGGATCACCCAGTCGGCAAGAATCTGCATCGTCGAGGTGACGCCCTCATCAAAATAGGGCTGATTTTTGAAAAGTCCGCAGCGGGCGTTGCACGTACCGCACGCTTGGAGGGCTACTCCATCGGTGTACAGCTTTTTGAGCATATCGACCAAATCGTGATCGTAGCTCTCGGGCTTTTGGATACTATCACGGGCGAGATCGACGGCATCGTTCATTAAAAAGATGTTGACGCTCTCACCGCTTTTGTGAAGTGTTTTAGCCAGACGCAGAGCATTCCACGTCACATCAGAACCGTCGTAGGGTTGATGATTGAGGATTATGGTTGTTATAAGATACTCCTTATTGCTCTTTAGAGAGCAGTGTTACCCCTAAGCCGGTCTCAATCGGGTAACCCTCTTCCGCCCACCCTTTAAGACCGCCTTTGAGGTTCGTCGCGTTGACATATCCGAGTTTTTTGAGAGTTTGAGCGGCTAACGCCCCACGGCTTCCGCCTCGGCAATAGGTGACGATCACGGTATTTTTGTCTTTGATTTTATTGAGTACTTCAAATTCGAGATTTCCGCGTGTGATTGCAATCGTGCTGGGTGCATAGATTTCACCCTCTGCGCGTTGGTTCTCTTCACGTACATCCATAACGAGCACTTTTTTTTCAGCATCGAGCATCTCTTTGAGCTGTTTTGGTGCCATCTCTCCGGCTTCTTGCTTTGCCGAACTGATGAGTTTTTCGGACTCTGCTTGTCCTGCTATCAATGATGATGCGATCAATAATCCAGTGAACATTGCAACGATTTTTGTTTTCATGAAATAATCCTTTTAGTATTACTTAGAAGATTAGCTAATTAACTAAGTAGTAGCATTGTATGGAAATAAAAAAACTTTGTCAAGTCTCAATGAATCGGAATATAAGCAAAATGTTCGTTTTGTTTATCGATTAGCCCGATGGTTGAGTTCGGTGTGAGTTTGACGAAATCATACACGTTACTTTTATCTATTTTGAGAGTTCTCATAGTCGCTTCGCACATCAAAAACTCTACCTCATAGGTACTGGACATCGATGCGATCCGTTTACTTAACTGCTCTTGGGCAGCAGCGAGTTTCTTGTCGTTTTTATAGGGGGAATTTTTCAAATCTTTGACGAAAAATTTGTAGGCGTCACCATGGATCACGACGGCAGTATCAAGTTTTTCGAGATTTCCCTCGTAGTGTCCTTTGTGGAAAGCAATCCCTCGAAGTACTTTTTTCTCAAACGTTTCGATATTGCCTGTTTTGAGATCGAAGACCACTTTTTTAACTCCATCTTCGGCAAAGAGTGATCCGACCAAAGCGAGAGCGAGTATCCATTTTTTCATGATTCATCCTTAGTATAGAAAAATTTACCATGATATTGTAGAAAGAGAATGTAAAAATAGTGTAAATATCCTAATTAGCTAAATAGATAATTACTATGTCATACTACGAGATATTTAGCTAAATGGCTAATCTTAGGTATGCTATAATTTTTTATTAATTGTACGGCAGTGCAAAACACGAGGTTATAAATGCTCGATATGGAACAAAAGCTCAAAATTTTTAAAGCGTTGAGCAATGAGACCCGCTTTTTGATTTTCAAAAATGTTTTTACGGGGGGATATACCTGTTCACTTGATAAAAAACAGCCCGGTGTCGAAGTAAATCCGATTGCGACCTGTGTCAGTACCGTTGCGGAGCATTTTAACTTTTCACTTCCGACCATTTCTGCCCATATCAAAGAACTCAAAGAGGCGAAGATTATAACGGTGGAGAAAAAAGGGAATAAGGTTTATATTGAACCGAATATAGAGACGATCCGCGAGATGGCGGGGTGCTTTCAGACGTTAGTGACTAATTTCGATAACAATAGAGAACTATTTTTCGACGATAAACTGGCGCTAAAATAAGTCTATGTATAGGTAGAAAAATAAACTTGTTTTTAGACAGGTATTTTTTTAGGAAAAAAATCACAAATATTGACATCTAAAGCATAGGCAATTTTCACTAGATGTTCGATATTGAAGTGTTGTTTATTATGATAAATTTCTGCAAGTGAAACAATAGAAAGGGATTTATGTCCAATGGCTTGCGCCAATTTTAGCTGACTAATCCCTTTTTCCATACGTATTTTTTTAACATTCTCACCAATCTCAATGTATATTTTATCAATGTAATCATCAGGTAAATCAATAATATCTTGCATAATCCCAACTTGTCATAAGAAGTTGTGAAGTTTATTAGGATAGAATTTTTTCATCAACTTGTTATAACAAGTCGTTTAAACTAATATTAATTCTTGGTTGTAGTGATCATAGAACAATTTAGCAGAGTGGAGTTAGGATGAGAAATTTAGTCGAAGAGCATTCTCGTATTACCAATGAAGTAAAAAAAAAAATTGAATCTATAAAAATCGTTTTTCCGGCACAATACAGCAAAATATATTCAGAAATAGCGCATTCTCATGAGATTAATCTTCAAGCAGATCAACTACTAACCCGTGAAATGCTCGATGAAAAAATGGTTCGACATATCACGACGCTATCGGTATGTACATCCGACGCAATATATGCTATGAGAAATAAAGACGAAGCTATCTTGGCTGAGATAGTATTAAAAACGGAACAGCTTCAAGAAGAGATTCAAGAACTCCGAAAAATTATCTATGAGGATTCTCTTACCCAAAGCTATAATCGAAAATGGTTTGAAGATGAATTGCTTGATATCGCTAAACTCCGTCTTCGAGACAGCGGAACATTGGTGATGATCGATCTGAATAAATTTA
>NZ_JBAQPS010000387.1:0-1935 GCF_049305995.1 Sulfuricurvum sp. | reverse complement strand
TAAAGAGGCGACAGTACTTTTTCCTGTCGCTATTCCTCCGGTGAGCGCAATGGCATATTCAAATGCCATAATTATCTCGAACAGCGCGGTTTACTGCGCGTGGGCTCTCTGCCGAGGAGAACTTAGCGTTAGCGTAGCTATCGGGACGAGTTCCGATGGCGTAACAAAACAAATAGTAGTCAAATGCCATTAGTTACGGATAATGCCCAAATAATTTTTGCGAATATACTGTGGCATTGCAAAGACTCCGATATGGACATCGCAGTTATAAAATTGTTGTCCTTCGAGCAAATCACTGCGCTGTAAAATCAGATCCGCTGTCGGATGGTACTCTTTGGAACACAAAAGCAATGTTGCACCGTTCCCATCGTAATACGGCATAATGATTTTAAAGTAATTTCCCAAAATCTGCATGAGTTTTGTATTCTCAGCCACATCATCGAGGTCAGGGTGTTTGCACACCATCAAGGCATCCTCTTTTAAAAGTCGATTAGCATGTGCATATATCGCACTGTCATCACTTAACGTATCTAAAAGTAACACATCAGCACTTTTATCAGCGGCATTACGTAACACTGTAAGAAGATCGTTTGCACCCGAATAGCCAATAACAACATCACGGTAACGGGACAATTCCCCTTGCAACAAATCGGACTGATCACTCACGACCATGACGCTATGGGGATTTTTATGGGTACACATCGCAACGTGAGTCATCATCTCAGGGGTAATAAATGTTTTCATGAATAGTTTCTCTTCTCATAATATCGGAAATTTTTCAGCGATTGTAACACGCGGAGATTAAAAGGGTTTGAATCTTCTGTTTAGAGTGAAAGATTAAAGCTAACGACGTTCCCTTTTGATATAATTTCAACCAATTAATCTTATAAATTACGGAGTTGTCATGTGTGCTGAAAAAATTCAACGTTTTTTAATGGCCATCGTCTTAACCGTTTCAATGGTTTTATTTGCAAGCGGTCAAATTCAATGGGGTGTTATTGTCCAAACCTTTATCATTATCATGGTAGTGGTATGGGCTTTCACCGATTTTTGTCCTTCGTTATGGTTCTTCAGAAAAGTTTTCGGTAAATGCCAGAAAAAAGATTAAACCCCTAAATTTCCCCTAACCACTCTTTCGTTATAATTGCCTCACTTTTCTTAGGTGAGGAATCCCATGAGCCAAATCAGCTACAAAGACGCCGGTGTCGATATCGATGCAGGTAACAGTTTTGTCGAAAATATCAAACCACTCGTAAAATCGACGGCTATCCCCGGTGTTCTCGGCGGAATCGGATCATTTGCAGGGGCGTTTGAGCTTCCAACAGGGTATCGTGAACCCGTCATGCTCGCCGCAACCGACGGTGTCGGAACCAAGCTAAAACTTGCTATCGATTCGGGTATCCACAACACCGTTGGAATCGACTTGGTTGCGATGTGTGTGAACGATTTGATCTGTAATTTCGGAACCCCATCGTTTTTCCTCGATTATTACGCAACGGGTAAACTCGATGTCACTGCCGCAACGGCGGTTGTTAGCGGCATAGCGGAAGGTTGCCGTCAGGCAGAATGTGCCCTTATCGGCGGTGAAACGGCGGAAATGCCCGGAATGTACCACTCAGACGATTACGATCTTGCCGGATTTGCTGTCGGTATCGGTGAAAAAAGCGAACTTGACCGCTCCAACAAAGTAGCCGCAGGTGATATTCTCATCGCATTACCAAGTTCAGGGCTCCACTCCAACGGATTTTCATTAGCACGTAAAGTATTGTTTGAAAAAATGGGGATGAAATTCGACGATCAATTCGAAGGGAAACCATTGATTGAGACTCTTCTAACGCCGACACGTATCTACGTCAAAACATTTAAAGTGCTCAAAGATAAGATCCAAGCCCTCGCCCATATCACAGGAGGCGGAATCGTCGAAAACTTCCCACG
>NZ_JBAQPS010000386.1:0-8155 GCF_049305995.1 Sulfuricurvum sp. | reverse complement strand
AGGTTCAAAATCGGGAACTAAAATTGTCTCTACATTTTTGCCGAGCATCGTTATGATTTTGGACCATGAGATATGTTCTGACGAAGAGAGGAGCGTAATCGCTAATCCATCATTCCCTGCACGTCCGGTGCGTCCGATACGGTGGAGGTAGTCGGTGCTGACATGGGGGATATCGTAGTTGATGACGACATCCAGCCCATCGATATCCAATCCTCGTGCGGCGATATCAGTCGCGACGAGGATACGAGCAGAACCTTCTCTAAACTCGCTGAGTGCACGATCACGTGCTCCGTGTTTTTTGTCGCCATGGATGACGACGTTTTTGAGTCCACTCGCGGTTAAATCGGCACTCACCTCATCGGCTTCGACTTTGGTGCGGGTAAAGACGAGAACCTGTGGATAGTTGTTGGAGCCGATCAAAAAGGATAATAGCTCTTTTTTACGCTCTTTCTCAACCGGATGTACGACTTGACGCAACGTCATATCGGCGGCTTTGAGGTTATCGATCTCGATCAAAAGAGGTTTTTTTAGGATCTTTTCACTCAACTGTTTCACCGCAGGGGTCATCGTTGCTGAAAAGAGCATATTTTGGCGGTTAATAGGGAGGAGATCGATAATCTGCCCTATTTCACGAATAAATCCCATATCGAAAATCGTGTCAGCTTCATCGAACACCAAAAACTCGATTCGCGAGAGGGGAACGTGCCCTTGTTTGTTTAGCTCGATAAGACGGCCGGGAGTAGCGACGATGATATCGACCCCCTCCCCTAGCTCTTTGGCTTGACGTGCCATATTGGCTCCGCCATAGAGGGCAAGCGTTGTGATCTCAAGCCCCTGTGCATAGGTTTCAATCGCTTCAGCCACTTGGGAGGCGAGTTCGCGTGTCGGAACGATCACTAGCGCTCTGGCACTGCTTTGTTTAGTACCGCTAGCACTGATGAGTTTATGGAGGATCGGGAGGGCAAATGCCGCTGTTTTCCCCGTCCCTGTTTGTGCCGCCCCGAGGATATCACGTCCTCGCAAAACGAGAGGAATCACCTGTGTTTGGATCGGTGTCGGCTCACTGTAGCCTTTTTCAGTAAGAGTGTCGAGAAGATGGGCATTTAGCCCTAAAGTCGTAAATGACATTATGAATATTACCTTTTTGGTATTTTGTTCATGAATGGTAACATTTTGTCGCTTCAAACCTCCTCATTATGGCATTTTTTTTGCTACGATACCACAATTGATTTGAGAGGGAGAAAAGAGTGAGAGCAATTGCGCTTTTAGTGACGCTGAGTGCGTTTGTATGGGGAGCTGCTACTAGTGGTACCATATTCGACAAAAAGAGTTTAAAGCCCATAGCCTCTGCCATCGTCATATCTGAAAATAAAGAGTACCGAACCGACGAAAACGGTACGTTTCGTATTCCGCAAACCAACATGATCGGGGTTCGTGCGGTCGGATATGAGCGTAAGTTTTACAAAAGCGGCGGGAAAATGTACCTCGAACGTGTTATCCCCAAAGCACTCTATCTCTCCAGTTTCGGAGCGACTCACGGTAAAATCATGGGGAACGCGAAACATTTGATCCGTACGACTGAAGTTAATGCCCTCGTTATTGATATCAAAATGGATCGCGGTCAAATCGCTTATAAAACAGCCAACCCCATCGCCAATAAAATCGGTGCTCAAGAGGTTATCCTTTTTAAAGATTTACCAAAATTCGTAGCCGATCTGAAAAAAGAGGGAATTTATACCATCGCCCGTATCGTCTCGTTTAAAGATACCCCTTATGTGACTGCACATCCGCAATACGGTGTTAAAAAAACCGACGGAACACTCTTTAAAGACAAAGAGGGACTTTACTGGGTCGATGCATCCCGTAAAGACTCTTGGAAATACATTATCGATATTGCCGAAGAATCAGCCAAAGCGGGCTTTGATGAGATTCAGTTCGATTATGTCCGTTTTCCGGATCGCAAAGGGATCAAATTTTCGGTTGAAAACAACCAAGCTAACCGTGTAGAAGCAATCAGCGGCTTTTTAGAGAGTGCGCGTACCCGTCTGATCCCCTACAATGTTTTCATCTCAGCCGATATTTTCGGATACGTCAGCTGGCATGACGCCGATATCGAAATCGGACAGCGTGTCGATGCCCTCGCACCGTATGTCGATTATCTCTCACCGATGCTTTATCCGAGCGGATTTAATGCGGGGATTCCGGGATATTCTAATCCGGTAGCAGCGAACTATGAGATTGTAAAACACTCCCTCGATAAAGCACTCGAAAAATCGGGCGGTTCACCTCTGGCGTATAGACCGTGGCTTCAAGCATTCCGTGACTACGCGTTTGATCGCCGCATCTACGGAGACAAAGAGATTCGTGACCAAATTCGTGGATGCGAAGATTTCGGCAGCTGCGGATGGATTTTGTGGAACCCGCGGAATGTTTATAGTGCTGCAGGATTGATTCGCCTTGAACGAAATGTTAGTAAAAATAGAGATAAACTTTCTTCTTAATGAAAAGAATGTAAAATTTCTTATCTAACAAGGAGTCATCGTATGAATTCAGAAAAAGTAATCTCAGGTTTTTTTATCATCCTTGCACTCACTCTTAATTTTGGATTTGTGTATGGAGATTTTGATGTTATTGCATATCATAGTGTCTATGAACTCGTCGCTGCCATTACCGTAAACATCATAGCTACCGTGATGAAACTGGGAGATAAAACCCAGACCGGTTCCGTTCTCCTCGCTACCAGTTTCGTTGCAGATTTACAGCTTATAGCTGCCGCGTCATTTTGGGGAATCGTCAATATGACCAGTGTTATGACACCTGAACTTTTTACCATCGTCGTCTCTCTCGCCGCAGGAGCACTAGTTGCGAACGTCATTTCAGTCACCCTATTCGTCGGTGAGACTCTTTTACTCAAACGCTAATGAATAACGAATCAACCATTTGGCTTTTTTTACGGAAGATGAGAACTCCCCTCATCGCTCTAAATTTAGCCCATGCCATTCCCGTTATTCTTCTCACGCTTGTTCCAGGTATCGAGGTCAATGGTGAAACCGTTTATCTCAATTTTTTCGATTCCATGTATATCGTCGGCTATACGGCAACTACTATTGGTTTTGGGGAGATACCGTACGCTTTTAGCTATCCACAGCGGATTGTTGTTTTATTAACCATTTATACAGCCGTACCGGCATGGATTTATGCATTAGGTTCCATCATCGCACTTTTTCAAGATAAATCGTTTCTCTATGCGATCAAAATGAATACCTTTCGACGTCACGTTCGCCATCTCAGCCAAGAGTTCATCATTATCTGCGGCTATACCGATGCGGGTAAATTACTCATCAATAAACTCAATCAAGACAACCTCTATCGTATCGTCGTCATTGATAAACAGATGGAAAAAATAGAAGCACTTCAAAGTGAACTTTATATGCCTTCCATCCCCGCCATCCTTGCCGATGCATCCATGACGGATGTACTCAAAGCTTCCGGTGTTCAATCTCCCAACTGTAAATTCCTCATCACCCTTTTTGATGATGATCAGCTCAATCTAAAAATCTCCGTCCGAGCCCGAATTTTAAATCCAAAATTAGAGATCATTGCCCGTTCAGGGATAAAACACGGTGGAGAAAATCTCTCCAACATAGGTGTTAACCACATTATCGACATATTCTCTATTATCGCACGACGGATCGATTTTGCTCTCAAATCACCCTATCTTTTTAATCTTCTTAGCTGGATACAAGGGGGTAATCTTCATGTCAGTAAAAGCGATATTCTGCCAACCGGTAAATACATCGTTTGTTCCGGCGGACGATTCGGTAAAACCATTAAAAAAACACTTGATGTCAATGGAATCGACTATACCTATCTCGATATTAACAAAGAGATCCATGAAAAAGTCTCATCCGATCAGGATTTCTTTTTAGAAGCGGGAATCATGGAGGCTTCATGTATTATTGCCGGAACCAATGATGATGCGATTAATCTTTCCATTATTGCTACTGCCCGCGCACTCAATCCAAAACTTTTTGCCATTGTTCGGGAAAATGAACTCGAAGAAAAAAGCCTTTTTTCGCATCTTAGAGTTGATAAAATTTTTATTGTCGATCAAATTGCCGCATTGGACGGGTACAACTACATTGATCGTCCGATGACATTTGAATTTATCGAAGGAATATCACATTTTGGAAAAGAGCAACTTGTGGATACCCTACTCACCATTACCGATAAAGTAAATAAGCGTCCAGCATTATTGGAAATGGCAATTGATCTAAAACATATGTATGCACTCACTACTTTTTTATCCCATACCTCTATTTCAATCACCCAACTAATTAATAATCCCTATCGAGATGAAACAGATCTGGAAATTGTAATACTCGGGCTAAAACGTTCAAATGGAGAGTTTATTCTCCTTCCATCAGGAAATACGCTACTGATGCCACACGATCATTTACTGTTTGCCACAACTCGACCAAGTTTAGAAACCTTTAAAACCATCGTCAATCATTATTATGAACTTTACTATGTTATACATGGGGTTGAAGCATCACGTCTCGCTCTTCGATGGTTTCGTTAGCCCTATTCAAGTAACTCACTGACTGGCTCATCCACACACTGCCTAGATTATAAATACAAAAAACTATCTCTTAAATACTCTTGACTTCATTTCTTCAACGTATTATAATTATTAAAATTTATTAAAATTTATCAATACTATTTTTAAAATGGAGGGAGAGGTTCTTGTTCCAATTTTTACATAAAAACAGAATCATCGTTTCTCTTGTCTTTTCTTTATTTGTGATATTCGGATACGGATTTTTGAGCTATGAAAATAAAAAAACTGCTATCCTAAAGTCAGTGGATGAAAGGCTCATCGCTGCAGCTATAGCTACCGAAGTTATCATAGGAGATTCTTTCGTCGATCGCGCTCGAACCTCCAACGCTATCTCTCCAAATGAAGATATGAAAAATATTCGATCCCTCTCTAAATTTGCTAAAGCTTCCGACGTAAAATATATATACCTCTTAGTCCTAGATGAAAATCGTACACTCCGTTTTTTATCCAGTAGTGCGACCGATGAAGAGATAGCAACTGGTAACAAATTGACTCGCTATTATGATGACTATGAATTTAATACCCATATTTTACAAGCATTCCAAACAAAACAAGTCGTTTATGAAGATGCCAATCAAGATTCATGGGGAAACTTTAGAAGTATTTATATTCCCCACACAACCCTGAAAGGGCATGATTATGTGATTGGTACCGATTTTGATTTTGCTGTTATTCAATCACTCTCTTTTGAAGCTGCCGTTCAGGAAGTTATTGGAGCAATGCTCATACTTCTTTCCCTCTCTCCAATCCTCTATCTTTTAAAAATGTTTAAAAAGGACAATACTATCCTCCAAGCTCAGATAGATGAAGCGACACATGAGCTCAAAGAAATCAACAATATCCTCCAAGAACAAGTCAGCGACAAAACGCTTGAACTTGTGGAACAATTTTACCGTGATTCACTGACTCATCTACCAAATCGCAATAAGCTAAATGATGATATACAACATGAACCTATCAATGCTATTGCAATCATTAACATTGATGACTTTAAAGAAATAAACGATTTTTTTGGTATCAAAGCGGGTGATAGTATTTTGATCCAATTTTCTAATTTTCTTAACTCCTATCACCCTACTTATAGGGTTGACGGTGATGAATTCGCCCTTATTTATGACCATCTGATTACGCTTGAAGAGATAAAACATCATCTTGAAACTCTCATAACAAAAATAGAAAATGAACCTTTTATCATCGATGATCAAAATATCAGTATACGTCCTACTATCGGTTTAGCGTATGGCAATAATGCTAATTTGATATCGGCAGATATAGCTATGCATCAGGCTAAAGAAAGAAAAATTCCTCTTAATATTTTTACTGAAGATGAACAGATTAAAATCACTTTCCAAAATAATATAACTATGGCCAATACTATCAAATATGCCATCAATAATGAAAATATTATTTGTCATTATCAACCTATCACTACATTTGAAACGCATGAAATTATTAAATACGAAACCCTAGTCCGTCTAAAAACCAAAGACAATCAAATTATCTACCCTAACGATTTTCTCAAACTTTCACAAAAAACGAAACATTACCCTGAAATTACCAAAAGTGTCGTCAAACAATCTTGTGAAACATTTACTAACCGATCTGAAAGTTTCTCTATTAACCTCTCCATAAGTGATATTGTCACCCCATCTACCGTAAGTTTTATCCTAAACACAATCCAACGTACTCAAACTGCCAATAGAGTCATCTTTGAGATTTTAGAATCTGAGGGGATCGAAAATTTTGATGTTGTATCCCATTTCATTGAACAGGTTAAATTGATGGGAGCCAAAATAGCGATTGATGATTTTGGTACCGGATATTCCAGTTTTGAAAATATTTTAAAACTCAACATTGATTACATCAAAATCGACGGTTCACTGATCAAAAATATCGATACTGAAAAAAAACATGCCATCGTGGTAGAGACCATTGTTGATTTTGCTAAAAAAATTCACGTTCAAACCGTTGCTGAATATGTCTGTAACGAATCGGTATATACAAAATGCAAAGAGCTCGGTATCGACTATGCTCAAGGCTTTTATATCGGAAAACCTGCTAAGCTTTAGATGCTCACCCGATCTTCCATCGCTTTGGTTAGTGAGAGAATATCGACGTTCTCCAAACTCACCCCTGTCGGAACCCCCTGTGCAATGCGGCTAAACCGTATATCGCAATCGATCAGTTTATCCTCGATATAGAGCATTACCCCCTGATTCGCGATCGAAGGAGTGAGAGCAAAAATCACCTCTTTAATCCCGCTTTGGACAATTCCTCGCAAATGAGAGATATCGAGCTCTTCGATAGAGTCTAGTACGAAATAACGTCCATCAAAAAGGGCATTCTCTTCAAACGTCAGAATATCTTTGGCATTCTCGACGATACAGAGAATTTCATGATTTCGCCTCTCATCACTGCAAATAGCACATAATTCGTCTTCGCTGAGTCCGCCACACGAGCGGCATTTTTTCAGACTACTGATTGCACTTTCGATCGCATGAGCAAGTTTAAGGGCACCGAAACTATCATGCATCACCATGTGATAGGCTAAACGGGTGGCAGATTTTTGCCCTATAGTAGGGAGCTGTTGGAGAGCATCGACAAGGCGGTTAAATTTTTCTAAGGAACGTTTCATAGTGATTATTATACAATCAATCCCGCTCTTTAGCACTCAACTCCCGCGATAATTTTAAAAATAGCTCCCCGTAACGTTCAAATTTTACCTCACCAATACCGCTGATGTTCAGCATTTCCTCTTTACTTGTTGGCAGTTGTTCGGCGAGGGAGTAGAGGGTTTTGTCTCCGAAGACGATGTAGGCGGGGATGCGGTGTTCTTTGGCTATGCGAGCGCGGAGGGCTTTGAAATCCTCGAAATATTTCGGTGCGTGTAGATTGTCCGTTTTAATTTTTACAGAGGCTTTTTTAGTGGTTAGGCGCTCTTGACGGATGTGGACGCTCTGTTTTCCTTTTAGGATATCGGCACCTGTCGCGGTGAGTTTGAGCGCTTTGTATTCGTCGGGTTCGATGGCTCCGAGTTCGATGAGTCTTTTGGAGATGGTGCTCCATGTACTCTTGCTCAGCTCTTTTCCGATTCCGAAAACGCTCAGTTTCTCATGACCGTTGGAGAGGATTTTCTCTTTTTCATCTGCGCAAAGCACTTCTGAGATATAGGTAGCACCGAAACGCTCTCCTGTTCTATAGAGAGTCGAGAGGAACTTTTGGGCGGGGACGGTGATATCGGTTTTAGGAGCAGATGAATCCTTACAGTTGTCGCAACGATCATTGCAGGGTTCTACCGTGTCGCTGAAATAAGAGGCGATCAGGCGATGGCGGCACTCTTCGGCGGTGGCATAATCCATCGCGGAGCGGAGTTTAGCGAGGATCATTTCGCGATATTGGGGGTCACTTCCCTCGTCGATGAGCCTTTTTTTGTTGTGAAAATCAGAACCTGAATAAAAGAGCACCGCTTCGGAGTCGATCCCATCACGCCCTGCACGTCCGATCTCTTGATAGTAGTTCTCGATGGTTTTAGGC
>NZ_JBAQPS010000385.1:0-1839 GCF_049305995.1 Sulfuricurvum sp. | reverse complement strand
TCTGAGACGAAACAAGTTTTACGCTCTGTCGTTGTAGGATCGGAAGAATTTTTTAATAATATTACCTATATGAATATCATTGATAATCATCTTGTCGCTTCGACCGGAACAGCTGTATTGGCTCTTTCGCAAAAAGAAGCGCGTGAAAAGTATGAAATCCGTAACATCGCTTATACGGCAGATGGTATTTGGCTAACGACGAAACAAGGTGAGATTATTGCACTAACTCCAACATTGCAGTTTAAAGCGAAAAAGAAGTTCCCTTTTGCACATTTTGTAGGAATTAGTGTTCAAAGTGATCGTGTGTATGTATTGGAACAAGGGGGTTATATGATCGCATTAACAACGAACCTTTTAGCCTATGATGTGTACGATATTGACATGGATATGGATAATAAAATTTTTGTAGGGGACGGGCGTTTTTATTTTGACGACCGATATATTAATATCAAATAATGTCGAAAGAGCTTGATGCTTTTATTGAATATATAACAGTCATTAAAGCTCTTAATCCTCGAACCATTAAAGCTTATCATACTGATTTATCTGATCTTGAAGCTGTTTCCTCTAAAAACTTAGTTGAGCTTGATTCCAGTGAAATTTTTCGGATACTTGGAAATTTACAAAATAAACGGACGCTTAACCGTAAACTCTCATCTTTTAATTCTTTTGTCGATTTTTGTCATCGTCATCAGTTTAATTTTATCTCTTCTAAAATTGCTCTCTCAAAAATTCCTAAAAATCTTCCTAGATATTTATCCTATCAAATGATTCAAGAGGGGCTTAAAAGAGTTGAAATGGATGAATGGTTAGGGTTACGTGATTATGCATTATTGTTATTTTTATATGCTACAGGTGTCCGTATTAGCGAATGTCTTGCTGTAAATGAGGAAGATATTGAGGGAGAATGGCTTCGTATCCGATACGGTAAAGGAGAAAAAGAACGGTATGTGCCGATTGCTCCCGAAGCTCTAAAAGCACTACGCGCTTATCAAGAAGCATCTCCTTATCATCGTTTAAATATTTGGTTAAATTATCGAGGAGAGCCTTTAAGTCGCATATCGGCTTTTAAAATTACTCAAAAATATCTAAATGTTTCTCCTCATGCGTTACGACATTCGTACGCAACAGCATTGATTCTCGGAGGTGCAGATTTACGTGTTGTGCAAGAACTTCTTGGGCACGCATCATTGCTAACAACACAAATCTATACACATGTGCAAAAACATAATCTCAAAGAGACGGTTTTGAATTATCATCCAATGGCAAAATACTAAAAATCTCTTTTAACTACTTTTTTGTACGTATAGGTAAAATTTCATTATTTTATAGAATAATGTTCATGTTATACTTTCTATAAATAATCCACAGGTTGGTTCTTCATGACAAGCAAGGCGGGCACTTTTGGAATATGATGTCATTATCATCGGTGCAGGGATAAACGGCTGTTGTAGTGCTTATATTCTGACGCAAAGAGGTCTAAAGGTTGCTTTGATCGATCAAGATGGCATCGCTTCAGGTGGAAGCGGAGCAGCAGGGGCATTTATCTCACCCAAAATCTCCAAAGCAGGATTTCTCAAAGAGATTATGGGTGAAGCGCACACTGAAGCTCTTGAATTTTACACCACGCATTTTCCTGACTTTACCTTCAAAAAACCACTTTTACATATCGCAAACTCTCCGCAAGAATCTGAAAAACTCGAACATTTCAAACGTGAGACCTCTTTGCATCACTCAGTGATCGATGAGCAGTTACAATCACTCCTTACCACAGAAGCCTCAGAGGATAGCTATATTTATTTTTCTGAAGGTGCCGTTGTCGATGCTCAGGGGGTATGC
>NZ_JBAQPS010000384.1:0-8679 GCF_049305995.1 Sulfuricurvum sp. | reverse complement strand
CTATTAGCATGGTCAGTTTTGGTGAAAGTAACCCAGTATGTTTGAATAAAACGCAAGAGTGTTGGGAAAAAAATCGTCGTGTTGATTTTAAACTTCCATAAATGCGTAGCATAACTCTTTCTATTTTATTTTCAGCCGCTTTATTTGCATCGGAACCTTCGGTTTTTGGTGCGGGTGATTTAAATTCTCCTAATCCGTACGGTCTTACCCATGAAGAGAAATTGATTCTTGAAAATAAAAAAGAACTGCAAGCTGTTATCCAAAAAAACAATGTTCAAACTTCTAAAGTTGAGACAGTGTCTGAACGACTTGAAGGAATGCAGGGAATTATTGAAGGACTTAGTCAGCGATCAAATGAACAGGCGTTGGCACTTCAAAAAATTCAAGATCTATTAGCCTCTGATAGCAATACTTCCTTTACATTGGATGCATTGAATAAACAAGTTATTGCGAATACAGAGAATATAGGGCAGTTTAAAGCACTTCTTGAAGAACTTTCGACTACAGTCGATCATTTAAATGCAAATTATGTTTCTAAAGAACAGTTTACGGTATTGTTGAAACAGTTGAAACTAAATGTACCTAATCTATCATCTTCTTCAATCGTTTCTGTAAAGATGGATAATAAGGAAATTGAACAAGAAGCGTACAAACTTTTTGATCAGCAAAAGTTTAATGAAGCACAAAAATATTTTGAACAGATGGTGCAAAAAAAATATAAAACCGCTGAAGCATTGTATATGATTGGTGAAACATATTTTGAACGTCATGAATACAAAGATGCGGTTTCGTATTATAAAGATAGTGCTTCACGAAATGAAAAAGCGGGCTATATGCCGACTCTATTATTACATTCTGGAATATCGATGGAAAAAATAGGTGAAAAAATGAGCGCAAAAGCATTTTATCAAATGACTGTTTCTAAATATAGTGGTAGCGGAGCAGCAAAGGAAGCGCAAGAAAAATTAACTAAGCTGAAATAAGTGATATTTTTCTTAAATAAGCATTTTCAGCATCACTATAGCTAAATGTGCTAAAATCGCACAATCTAAAGTTAAGGCACTAAAATGGCAATTGAAAATAATCAAATCGTATCGATTGAATACGAAGTACGTGACGGCGGAAACGTCGTAGATAGCAATATTGGGGGACATCCACTCACATTTATGTTCGGAAAAAGTCAAATTATTCCGGGTCTTGAAGCTGGAATTGTCAGCATGAATATTGGAGAAAAAGGTGATATTCTTGTAAAAGCAGCCGATGCGTACGGTGACTATAATGAAACAGCTCAACAAGAACTTCCGCGTGAACAATTTGCTGGGATCGATTTGAATGTCGGTATGACATTGTACGGTCAAGGTGAAGATGGCGGAACAGTTCAAGTTACTGTTAAAGAGATCCTAGATGATATGGTCATCATTGATTTCAATCACCCTCTTGCTGGGAAAGATTTGATGTTCACGGTTACCATTATGAATGTTCGTGATGCATCAGCTGAAGAAGCAATGACAGGAACTCCTGCTGAAAATCGTGTTGAAGAGAGTGGATGTTGTGGAAGTGGCGGAAATCACGGTTGTGGATGCCACTAATTTCTTAACTGCTTCGGCCGCATCAGTCGAAGCATTCAAAACAGCTAACTTACTCAAAGGTTTTGGTGTAAATGCTGTTATTTTTGGAGAACGTGGTACGGGTAAGCTTACCCTTGCCCGTTACATACTTCCTCATGCACCCATCATTGATGCTAGCCGTTTTGATGAACTTTTGGATGCAATTGAGAGTCATAGTGACATAATTATTCATCGTCTTGATAATGTGGCAAACCTTAAACGTCTTATAGAAGCGATTCAAAAATCACAGACGCGTGTTGTAGCTACTGCCGGTGGACGTTACTCTCAAGATCAGTTGGATGAGATTTTTACGATTCGTCTTGCATTACCACCTCTTAGTGAACGTAGTGAAGATGTAAGTGCGTTAATCGATGCTTTTGTTAAAGAGGCACGGCATACTTTGGGAAAATCTGAACCATTTGATCTTAATGGGTTTAATCCTGATCTCAGTGAAAATGCCATTTCATTGCGACGTCAAGTTTATCTTCATTATCTTTTTGACAGTATAAACGAGAATGATTTGATGGAAATAATGGAACATTATTTAGAAGAAAAGCTTGGAAATAATAACGATTATCGAGCTTTTTTACATTTGTATGAGGTTCCATTAATTCGTGCAGGAATTAAGCGATTTAAATCACAATTGCAGCTAGCAGAACGATTAGGCTTGAACCGAAATACATTACGTAAAAAGATTAGTGAACATAGTGAATATCAATTAGAAATCAAGGAGAGTTAATGTCTAAAAAAATCGCAATGATTTTCCCAGGTCAAGGGTCTCAAAGTATTGGTATGGGGAAATCATTTTATGAGAACAGTGCGTTGGCTCGTGAAATGTTTGACAAAGCAGGTAAGCGTATAGGAGTTGATTTTAGCAAACTTTTATTTGAAGAAAATACTCAACTCGATCAAACTGAATATACTCAACCTGCTATTTTACTTGTATCGATGATTGCTTATAAACTATTTCAAGAGTCTCATCCGAGCGATGCCGTATTGTTTTTAGGGCACTCACTGGGTGAATTTAGTGCTCTTTGTGCCAGTGGTGCTATTGATTATGTTGATGCAGTCGAGTTGGTACACAAGCGTGGAAAACTGATGCGAGAGGCATGTGAAAGTATTAATGCCGGAATGATGGCGATTTTGGGTCTGGATGATGCAGTTGTTGAAGATCTCTGTACAAAAGCTAACGATGAAGGTAAAAAGGTTTGGCCGGCGAACTATAACCAAGCGGGGCAGCTTGTGGTAGCAGGGATCAAAGAAGATTTGCAAGCGATGGAAAGTGTATTTAAAGAAGCGGGTGCCAAGCGGGCATTATTGCTCAATATGTCAATTGCAAGTCATTGTCCACTTCTAATTTCTGCAATGGAACCATTGGTTGAAGCGATGGAAAAGATGGTGAATGATACCTTTAGCGCATCGATCGTATCGAATGTTTCTACGGAAAAATATAATACTAAATCTGAAGCGTTGGATCTGTTAAAAGTACAGTTGATTAAACCGGTAAAATATAAACAATCGATTGAAGCGATTGCCGAAGAGATCGATATGATGATTGAGTTTGGAAACGGTGCTGTCCTTAAAGGGCTTAATAAGCGCAATGCACCGAATGTAGAAACTGTGGGAATTTCAGATATGGAATCGCTGACAAAGGTATGCGAAGCTCTCTCATGAAAGTTGCCCTGATCCAATCCGCACCAAAACTAAATCGTACTAATTTGGTCGATGTGTTAGCTCTTATTGAAGTAAATAAAGAGGTGGCAGACGTAGTAGTCTTTCCTGAGCTTTCTTTGAGTGGGTATACGCTCCAAGATAAATTGTTTGAAGATGCTTGGAAAGTGGAGGAATTAGAGGGATTAGCAGAAGCTAGCCAAACATGTGATATCGTTATCGGAGCAGCATTGTGGGATAATGGGTATGTATTTAACAGTGCTTTGTACTTTTCAAAAGGTTCATTACTACATATCCACCATAAAAATCATCTTCCGACGTATGGGATGTTTGAAGAGGGACGTTATTTTAGTGCAGGTAATGTAATAAATTCATTTCAAACTCCGAATGGCAATGCCGTGATGATTATTTGTGAAGATCTATGGCGTGCTGAAAGTATTGCCGCTATTGCCGCATCGGAAGCAGAGATCGTTTATGTGTTGGCAGCTTCTCCCGCACGTAATTTTGGTAATAAAGGACTTGAGATTGAAGCTCAATGGGAGGCTTTACTCAAAACGACTGCTTTACTAAGCCATAATTATGTCATTTTTGTGAATCGTGTTGGTTTTGAAGACGGTTTAGGATTTTGGGGGGGTAGCCTTGTGGTATCTCCGGTAGGAATGGTTGAATACAAGCTACCTCTTTTTGATGATACGACTATAGTAGTAGAGATTAATAGTAATTTACAAAAAGTTGGACGATACTTAGCAAAAAACTTCTGATCAAGGATATCAATGAGAATAGCCATTATGGGCGCAATGCGTGAAGAGATCGATCCGATTTTAGCGGCACTGGGTGATTATACGAGCGAAGAACATGCCGGAAATGTATATTATCGTGCTGAGTATGCAGGGCATGAACTTGTCATCGCCTATTCTAAAATCGGGAAAGTTTTTTCAGCGATTACCGCTTCGGTAATGTTAGAACGTTACGGTTCCAAAGCACTTCTTTTTAGTGGTGTCGCCGGAGGGATCAGCAAGGATCTTAAAATCGGTGATTTGATTATGGCAAGCCAATTGTGCCAGCATGATGTCGATATTACTGCTTTTGGTCATCCGGACGGTTTTATCCCTGAGAGCTCGGTTATGATTGAAACCGATGAGGATCTACGCTCTTTGGCTTCGGAGATTGCTATCGATATGGGTGTGGATCTTTATGAGGGGATTATTGCGACGGGAGATCAGTTTGTTGCTTCGCCTGAGCGAAAAGCATGGATTGAGCAAACCTTTAATGCCGATGCATTAGAGATGGAGGGGGCGAGTGTGGCGTGTGTATGTCATAACTTCGGTGTTCCGTTTTTCGTCCTCCGCTCTATCAGTGACAGTGCGGATGGGGATGCAGGGATCGATTTTGATACGTTCCTCAAAAGTTCCGCACAGGTGAGTGCCAAATTTATTTTAGAGATGGTAAAACGTATTGGCGATTAAACTCAGTAAAAAAATAATGAGCAAAATAGGTCGTACGAACGGCGAATTTGCCCTTATAGAAGAGGGGGATAAAATCCTCGTTGGCTTGAGCGGAGGGAAAGACTCTCTCACGATGATCCATGCGTTGATGGAACAACAACGGCGTGCTCCCTTTAAATTCGAGCTTATTGCCGTAACGGTAACGTACGGGATGGGAGAAGATTTATCGGCATTGTGTGAACATTGTGCGCAGCACGGGATTCCTCATCGTGTATATGAGACCAATACCTATGAAATCGCCGCTGATAAGATCCGCCAAAATTCGTCATTTTGCAGTTTTTTCTCCCGTATGCGTCGGGGAGCACTCTACAGTGCTGCTAAAGAGTTCGGATGCAACAAAGTGGCTCTTGGGCATCACCTTGATGATGCGGCGGAGAGTTTCTTTATGAATCTGATCTATAACGGTCATTTAAGAGCGTTAGCACCTAAGTATCGAGCAGGAAACGGTCTAATCGTTATACGCCCTTTGATCCAGTTGCGGGAACGTCAGCTTGCTGCCTGTGCTTTGGAAAACGAAATGCCGACCATCGGCGATGAAGCGTGTCCATCTATGCGTTTTGATGTCAAAATGCCCCATGCCCGTGCGAGTATGAAAACGATGCTTTTCGAGATGGAACAAAAATACCCTGATCTGTTTGTCTCAATCAACTCGGCATTCGGTCATATTAGCGACGATGCTTTTTTTGACCCAAGTAGATTTAATTTATAACAAACTAACTACTTTGTGATCAGCACGGCTGAGTGATAGCTGTGCGATCTCTTCTAAGCTAAACCACTCAAACCCCTCATCATTCATCTCTTTCAGACTCAGATAAACATCTGCTTCAAGGGTAAAATGGCTGTAACTTTGGGTAATATGTCCCAAAGGCGTTGAGAGGGTGTGCGGCAGTGCTTCACACTCAAAAAATCCCCATAGACCCGATAAAAATCGTGTTTGACGCTGCATAAGAGCGTAACGATCTTCTCTCTGGTAGACGATAATATTTCGGGTTCGGATCGGTTTGATTTTTTTGATTTTAGGTTCGGGGTAGGAGTGTGGGGTGTTTTTCCCCTCACACCATAACTCAAACGGACAAGATTCGCACAAGGGCTTTTTATTCAGACAGACGGATGAGCCCACATCCATCATCGCCTGATTGAACTCAAAGGGATGCTCAGGGTCAAAGAGGGTATAAGCGTATTCCCACAGCTTTTTTTCATCACGCGTTTGAAGTGCATAGTAGCGGTGCAATATCCGTTTCACATTGGCATCCATAATGGGAAGAGGTTCTCGGTAAGCAAAAGAGGCGATGGCATGGGCGGTTGAGCGACCGATACCGCTGAGCTGAATTAGATCATAGGCATTTGTGGGTAGTGCTCCGTTACATTGACGTGCCGCATGATGGAGATTACGGGCACGGGTGTAGTATCCTAAACCTTCCCATTTTTTTAGGACATCATCGAGACTTGCACGGGCTAAATCCTCCATCGTAGGGAATGCTTCCAGAAAGGGAAAATAGAACCGTTCAAGGACAGTTTTAACCTGTGTTTGTTGGAGCATTATTTCACTAAGATAAATTTTGTAAGGATCATCGGTTAGACGCCACGGCAGATCGTGACGGCCGTTTTTTTCGTACCAGCGAAGAAGGGAGGATTGAGGTGTATGCTTCATAAGTGAAATTGTATCCAATCAGACAAAAAATGAGTCGCTATTGTTTCCACTGGGGTTTTTTAGAGATTTTCAAGTATAATTTTTAGTTAAAATTTAAAGCAAAGTAACCGTAATATGACAATCTCATTTATGCAAGAACGAAATATTTTTTTTAAACTTATACTCATATGGTTTTTATCCATCAGTATTGTATCTACAACGCTTCTATCTGATGAGCTTTCAAATCTGTGCAGTCGAGACAAAAATGTTAATGAATTTACCGTACTCAGTTATCACGAAATATCGGATAAGAGTGAAACGCTCGATTCCACCTATGCGGTCACTCCATCTCACTTTGAAGAACAGGTTCATTGGTTGATCGATAATGGCTACCAATTTATCAGTATTAACGATATTCTAAAGTATCGAAAATATAAGAAATCATTGCCTTCAAAAGCTGTTTTGATGACGTTTGACGATGGGTATCAGTCTGTTTATACCAATGCTTATCCCTTGATCAAAAAATATAAGATACCGGTTGTTATTGCATTGGTCGGCAGTTGGATGGAAGCCAAAGAGATAGTTGATTTTGACGGACATAAGATTCCGAGAAACAAGTTTTTAAGTCACAAAGAGATTCGTGAAATGGCCCGAAGCGGTTTAGTCGAATATGCAAGCCACAGCTATTCTTCCCATAAAGGGATACAGGGCAATCCGCAGGGGAATATGCAACCGGCTATGATTACCCGCGAATGGTTGAATGATGCCCAAATGTATGAAGATGAAAAACGGTATCAGCAGCGTATTTATAATGACTTATTGAAAAACAACCGCTTTATACAAGAATATACAGGGCAAAAGCCTCGTGTCATGGTTTGGCCGTACGGGTACTATAACAAAGAAACACGCACGATTGCAGAACGTTTGGGGATGAGTATCGGATTAACGTTGGATGACGGGAGCAATACACACCTTACCCCTTTATGGGGGCTAAGACGTATCTTGATCGATAAGACGATGAGTTTGAAAGATTTAGAACAAAATATTCGCTCCCGTAATGCAAATTTGCTTGATAATGATAGGGTAACCAAAGCGGCACATATCGATTTGGATTATATGTATGATGCCGATCCGGCACAACAGGAGAGAAATCTGGGTGATTTGCTCGATCGGATCAAAAAATTGGGGGTGAATACGGTTTATTTGCAAGCCTTTGCCGATCCTGATGCCAACGGTGCGGCGGATTATGTCTATTTTCCCAACCGAAACCTACCGATGCGTGCCGATCTTTTTAATCGGGTGGCGTGGCAAATCGCGACGCGTACCCAAGTAAAGCGTATTTATGCGTGGATGCCGATGATGGCATGGCAGTTACCGCACAGTAATCCGGCCTCTAACGATACGGTTGTCACATTGCAAGTGGATTCAGGTCATCTCAATATGGGATATCCGAGATTATCTCCGTTTGCTCCCCAATCGCGAAAAGTGATTAAAGAGATTTACGAAGATTTGGCTAAATCGCCTCGTATTGACGGTATATTGTTTCATGACGATGTGACATTATCAGATTTTGAAGATGACAGCAAGGCGGCTCGTACCCAATACAAAAAATGGGGCTTAACACCAAACGTGACAAAAATTCGAGTAGACAGAGAACAGTATGAGAAGTGGACGAACCTCAAAACAGACTATTTGGACGCTTTTGCGATGCAACTGGCTCAAATCATACGAGATGAACACCCCGGTCTTAAAACGGCGCGTAATCTCTACGCTCAAGTCGCACTCAACAAGTACGCGGAAGAGTGGTATGCCCAAGGGTTGAGCAAATCGATCAATCGATACGATTACACAGCTATCATGGCAATGCCGTATATGGAACAAGCAAGTGATACACGAGAGTTTTATGATAAAATAGTTGAACGTGTCAAACAAGAAGAGTGTGGATTGGAGCGTACGGTGATGGAGTTGCAAACGGTCAACTGGAGAAAAAATGATGAATCGATTTCGTCTGAAGAATTGAATGATACGATAACTTATTTATATGGTTTAGGTATTCATCATATGGCGTATTATCCTGACAGTGTATTTAAAAATATCCCGAATGCCGATACGATTAAAAAGGCTTTTGGGCAAAAAGCGGTGTATATACATATGAACCTGCCAAACAATATTATTCCGACTGTTCAAGAGTAACGGATGATGACATATGATATATTGTGGCATTCACTTTGGCATTTTATTCTAGGATATGTCTTTTATTATCCGT
>NZ_JBAQPS010000383.1:0-6354 GCF_049305995.1 Sulfuricurvum sp. | reverse complement strand
TAAGGCCTAGTAAAATTCCAACAAAATCGGCAATGATATCTTCGAAAGAGGCATAACGTGTCGGTAAAAATACTTGAGTTGCTTCGATGAGCACACCATACATAATGAGGGTGATAGCGATTCGTTTATGAGTATGGGAATAAGCGAATACATAGAGAAGCGTTAAAACACTAAAGGCTACTGCATGATTGAATAGGTCACTCATCGAGACGATCTGAGGGAGGGCATTATAATCAGGGAGGACAGCTAAAATAGAGATAGATAATAAAGATATGAAAAAAAGTAGGCGAAAAATCAATTTTTCATCGCTTTGATAAATGATTCATAAATATTTTCGAGTTGGAGATCTTGTTCTAGTATCTCTGTATTGTCTTGAACCATATAATGTTCTAACACGGCAACACGGCGTAGGAGATATTCAAACATCTCTTTGTTGATGTCGGGAAGTTTGTTGTGGCTGAACGGGTCTTTATCACGACCTTTTTGGATAACGTGAGCGGGGATACCGATCGCTGTAGAGTTATCGGGAACTTCGCGAACGACGACGGAATTGGCTCCGATTTTAGAGTTGGCACCGATGGTGATATTGCCCAATACTTTGGCTCCTGCACCGATAACGACACCGCTTTTAATGGTCGGATGCCGTTTTCCGGCGACGAGACTAACACCGCCTAATGTTACCCCCTGATAGATAAGAACATCATCTTCTATGATCGTTGTTTGACCGATGACTACGCCAAATCCGTGATCGATAAAAACGCGTCGTCCGATTGTTGCCCCTGGGTGGATATCGATGTTAGTGACGATTTGGTTAAGTCCCATAATGACACGGGCAATAGCGCGAAAACCCGATCGATAGAGGCGGTGGGAAATACGATACCAAAAGATGGCCCAAACGCCCGGATAATTGAAGAAGAGTTCTATACGAGAACTGATAGCGGGATCATTTTTATAAACGTTCGAAAAATCTTCGGCTATTTCAGAAAAAAGTCCCAAATTCAATCCTTATCGTGTGGTTCGTAAGTACCCGTTTTGGTAGAGGTACATTTCGAGTTTTTGAAGTGTATCACTTTTTTCTTCTTCTGTCCTAAAATCACTTGTAGCAAGTTTATTCTTAAGGTTAGTCAGAAGTTTCGACGCGTCATATCCGATATCTTCGAGGATATTGAGAATATTATCAGATTCGGTGAAATTTTCGATTTCATATCCATTATCATTAATGAGGATCGTACATTCACTTGGATGAGTAAAAAGATTGTGATTCATCCCCAGTGTCTCTTGATACGCTCCGACATTGAAGAAAGCAAGAAAGTACTCTTCCTCATCTAAATCAATATCATGCAAATACAACGGTGTTTCCGGTTTAAAGCGGATTTCACCGTCGCTGTCACAGGTAATATCCCACAAACTAGCTGCACGGATGGCGGGAATATCGAGACGATCCAATGGCATGATCGGAAACTGCTGTTGTAATCCCCAATAATCGGGGATACTTTGGAAAATGGAAGTATTAATCAAATAACGCTCTTGGAGCTTCACCTGAAGACGCTCGATTTCAGGCATCGGGTTGTCTTGTGAGAGGTAGAGCGATTTTTTGATAATCTGATGCACCAAGATTTCGGCGTTGGAGCGATCTTGCAAATCGATATGTCCGAGATTAAAGAGGGTAAGGAGAGATTCCATATGGTCAAGCGCATCATGCATGTACTCGATGCAGGTACGCGGAGAGAGGAGCGAGTTGAGCTCACGCAGCTCTTCAATCAATGGGGGATTATTCTCTTTGAGTTTGAGTGATTTGGCTTGATAGTCATGTGAAAAGAGTTCCAATACCGGAGCGATCAATACTGAGTGTGACGCTACGATAAAGCGCCCCGATTCAGTAAAGATATCGGGATGGGAAACTCCTTTGGCATTCATAATCTCACGAAGCAAGAAAACAACGCTGTTAGAGAACTCCTCTAAGGTATAGTTGCGTAAACGGCCCGATGTGTGTTGGGAATATTCAACTGCGAGACCACCGCCGATATTGATGGCACCCAGTTTATCTGCTCCCATTTTTTTGAGTTCAGCATAGATATTTCCCGCTTCGCGTAAAACACGTTTGAGCGTTGAGATATCTTCCATTTGACTACCAACGTGAAAATGAATCATACTGAAATGCTCAACTAAATTGTTCTCTTGGAGCATGTTCATCGCTTCGATGAGTTCAGTAGAGGTGAGACCAAATTTAGAACCTAAACCGCTGCTTTTTGCCCAAATACCGCTTCCCTCGGATTGCAAACGGATACGGATACCGATGTTTGGGATTTTTAGATTGCATGATTGAGCTACGTCGATGATCCACTCTAGCTCACCCAGCCCTTCGATCGTAATAGTGATATTGTGTCCCATTTGTGCTGCCATAAATCCGAGGCGCACCATCTCTTCATCTTTGAATCCATTGACGGTAATCGGAGAACCTAGAGCTGTTTTTGCCATCGCGATGGCGAGTTCGGCTTTGGAACCCGCTTCCAATCCATAACCGTATCGTTCACCGTGTTCGACGATTGCATCGACCGCTTCAGGAAACTGGTTGACTTTAAGGGGGAAAACGGCACGAAATTTTCCTGTATAATCATTTTCGAAAATAGCGCGATGAAAATTGGAATACAAAAGGTCGATTTGTTTGCCGATCAAATGGGGAAAACGTAAAATTAACGGTCCGCGCAGGTTGGTTTTACGTATTTTTTGACTGATTTCGATGAGGGAAGGGGAGCTTTTATAGTTAACTTTAACCATTCCTTGATCGATCATAAAGTTATTTTCACCCCAAATATCAATACCGTAGTTTTGCATGGTTATCCTTTATAAGAGTTCGTTCAACGGAATCACTGATTCAGTTTTCTCGACTAAATCTTTTATCCAAATCGTGTTTTGAGCCAGTTCATTTTCACCGATAACGGCACAATAGCGAGCGTTGATACGATCCGCCCCTTTTAGGTGATCTTGGAGTTTGCGAGGTTTGTATTCAACCACCGCTTTATGATTACGACGTACTTTTTCTGCCGCTAGTAAAACGGTACTCAGCGCCTGCGCATCCATAGCTCCGAAATAGTATCCTTCACGTACTTTTTCCGGCATCACGATAAGTTCCATTAGACGCTCGATACCCAGTGCAAATCCAACCGCAGGGGTCGGTTTACCGTCTAAAAACTCGATCAGACGATCATAGCGTCCTCCACCGGCGATGGCACTTTGGCTTCCGATGTTGTCGCTGACGAACTCGAAGGCTGTTTTGGAGTAGTAATCGAGTCCTCGTACGAGGTTGGTATCGATCTCATAAGCAATGTTATGTTGATCCAAAATCGATTTTAGGGTATCAAAATCGTTTTGGCACGCGACGCATAGATGATCGATTAATTTTGGTGCATTCGTATAAAGGGCTTGGCACGAGACGTTTTTACAATCCAATACACGGATAGGGTTGGTGAGTTTACGACGCTCACAGTCGCCGCAGATCGCATCACCGCAACTTTCGATAAAGCTCACAAGCTTTTCGCGATATGTCGGCATACAGTTTTGATCGCCCAAAGAGTTGAGCTTGAGCCGGTACCCGATCCCCAATGCTTTGAGAATATCGGAGACCATCATAATCATCAACGCGTCTTCATACACCGAATCGACACCGAAACTCTCGATCCCGAATTGGTGAAACTCTCTCAATCGACCTTTTTGGGGGCGTTCGTATCGAAACATCGGTCCGTGATAGTAAAAGCGGTGGATCCCACCTTTTTTATCGAGCTTGTGTTGGATGAACGCACGTACCACTCCGGCTGTCCCCTCAGGGCGGAGACATACATCATTCTCCCCTTTGTCGATAAACTGATACATCTCTTTGCCGACGATGTCACTGGATTCTCCGACTGAGCGTTTGAACAGAGCCGTCTCTTCGAGCAGCGGCGTTTCGATATAGTGAAACCCGTATCGCTTAGCGATGGTAGAGGCAGTCGTAATAAAGTATTCAAAACGTTCATAGTCCTCGGAGAGGATGTCGTTCATTCCGCGCAAAGATTGGATCATAAGGCTCCTTTGATAAGGGTGGTAATTTCTTCTGTAATTATATCGATAGATTGTGTCGCATCGATTACGACGGTTTGAATCCCAAGTGCATACGCCGAAGCGATAAGGGCATCTTGGATATTGAGTAGATAATCAACTCCGCGTGATTCGATAACGTCGTGTTCTTTTTGGCTCAAACGGTATGTGAGTTCTTCGAGTGTTAGTTTGAGAATAAACACAGTATCGGGTAGGATTCCGTTGGTGGCGAGACGGTTCAATGATACCAGTGTTGATTCGTCGCACAGATTTTGAACGCTCGCATACGCCATCCCCGATACGGCGGAGCGGTCACTGATGACAAGTTTATTCATATTGGGCAATATGACTTCTTCGGTATGCTCGGCACGGTCGGCTAAAAAGAGCAAGATTTCTGCCATTTTGCTCTTTAGATTGCCAAATAGTACCATATTTCGAATCTCTACTCCCGCCGGAGTTCCCCCCGGCTCTTTGGTAATCAGTGCATCCGGAAAAAGGGAGCGAAGTGCTTCGATTTGGGTGCTTTTACCTGCGGTATCGATCCCCTCTATCGCAACGTACATGATTTCATACTCCCGATAACATTTTGGACAGGTTCAGGGAGCAAATGAACCGTTTTACCGTTGAATTTCAGTAAATTTCGGACGATGGAAGAACTGATAAAGGCATGTTTGAGTTTGGGCATCAAATAGACCGTTTCGATGTTGGGATCGAGAGAGTTATTGAGATACCCCAGTTGAAGTTCAAACTCGAAATCGCTCACCGCTCGAAGTCCTCGTATCAACACAGTCGCTCCGAGGGTGTTAGCGAGTTCAACGGTGAGATTATCAAATCCGACGACTCGTACACGATCCAAATCTTTAATAGCTAATTTCACCATTTCGACACGTTCATTCAGTGTAAACATCGGTTTTTTATCTTGAGAATCGGCGACGGCAATGATCACTTCATCAAACAGTTTGATTCCACGTTCGATAATGTCAAAATGACCGTTGGTAATGGGATCGAATGTCCCAGGGTAAAGGGCAATTTTATGCATAATAAGCCGTATTCATGTTATTTGTCATCCCATCGTTTGTAAAGATCATTTGGTATTCCCAGCAGATCGAACCATTTGCCGATCATAAAGTTTTCCATCGACTTTAAATCCTCCTGATCGCCGTAATAAGCTAAAACAGGAGGGGCAATGATAACCCCCATCATGGAGAGTTTGTGCATATTTTCCAGTGCGATAGGTGAAAAGGGGATCTCACGTGGAGCCAGCACGAGGGTTCGACGCTCTTTGATCATTACACTCGCGGCACGGGTAATGAGATTGTCGGCAATACCGCAGGCAATTTTGGCGAGAGTATTCATACTGCACGGGGTGATAATCATCGCATCAGCACCGTACGAACCTGAAGCAACCGATGCCCAAATTTCGTCATTTTTGTGAAGAATCAGGTTCTCTTCTTTTTCAAGTACAATTTGGGCGTGATCGGAGAGTATGAGGTGTTTTTGCATGTCAGATGGGATGGCACGGACGAGTTTTAACCCTAGCGCCGCACCACTGGCACCGCTGATCCCTACGACGATTTTCATTGTAATTCCACCCGATTTTCTCCGATTACTTTGGTCTTGACCCGTTTGCCGTCCCTTTTTTGGACTGTAATAATATCATAGAGTGACCCCTCTTGCGTCGCACGTGCTCCAAACTCAACGATAACACCATCACTTTGTACTATTACAGCGACATTTTCATTTTTTAAAACGAGAGGAGTAGTCTCGATATTGCGTAATGTCAAAAGTTGATTAGCTTTAAGATTGGAACGAAACCGGAATGTTTCTATCGGTATTTCAGTGAGTGGTATATCTCTAAATGATGTAAATTCTACTTGCTTTAAAATAGTATTCAATCCGCTTAATGTCTCTTTTCGATTTACATTTTGTCCTGTATGAAGGACATTGAGAGTCGCTTTGACAGAATAATCAACATAGTGGCGAATTCCATCTGAACCAACAATATAAAATGTTCCTTTTGCATTTTGGTAAAATCGCGTATCAAAGATGGCTCGATATTCTTTATTGAGTAAATGGAGATACCCTCGTGGAGTAATAAAAATTGAAGTGATTTTAATAGATGGATAATATTCTTTGAGCATTTTTTCTAGCTGTGTTTTGGCGGGGGTCATATCAACTAAGCTTTTACGTGTAAAATTAACAAATCGTATTTTAGAAATATCAATTACAATTCCATTAAGTTCGAATGTTTTGGCAATGATATGTGCGTCTATTCTATAC
>NZ_JBAQPS010000382.1:0-8649 GCF_049305995.1 Sulfuricurvum sp. | reverse complement strand
TTCGGTTTTACCGAGCTTCGTAGAGGTCAAATCAAGGTCTTCAAAAAGGTGAACGAAATCGTCTTCACTCTCGTGTCCCATAGTCGATTGTTCGATACTGCGGAGGATTTTTGTGAGGTCTTCGAGGATGAAGTTGTTTTTATCTCCATTCCCCCGTTTGGCTACTTGGGTGAATAGTTCTGAAGGTTTTAGGAAATATCCCAATTTCTCGATAGCTTCTTCACGGATTGCTTCGAGGTATTCTTGACCTTCGGCAGAGTTTTCATCGATAGAGAGATAGGCGATTTTATCCTCTTTGAGAATGTCATCAGCATAGTCTTCAATTTTTTCGGAGAGGTATTTGTAAAAGATAAATCGGAGGATGTAATCACGAAACTCATCCGCATCCATCTTACCTCGGAGGGTGTTGGCAATATTCCAAAGTTGTTGTTCTAATAGTTTCTTTTGCTCTTCGCCCATATTAACCTATTTCCATATATATTAATTACATGTATTATAGCTTGCAATGTTGAGTTTCCCATTATTATAGGCTATGGGTCAAAGTGTAAAAGCTGATATCTAAGTAAAACAAGAAGCATAATGAAGATTTTGCTATACACGGATTTGTGATGAGTGAGGACGGTTTGCGGCTCAGTTACAGTGAGAGCACTACGACGAACAGCTAAGCTTTAGATTGGTGTGCTGTTGAGGGGTAATACCTGCATAGCGTTCAAAATCAGGATGCTCATCATACGGATTTTGTGCCAACATAAGTAGATTGTTAACGAGGGTAAAATCATCTTTTTCCGCCGCATCAATCGCTTCTTGAAGAATATAATTTTTGAGAACATATTTTGGATTGGTGCGGAGCATTTGTTGGTGACGTTCTTCAACGGATGAACTATTCAAGGCTAAACGTTCATCGTATCGATCAAGCCATTCGTTTAGCTGGTTCGGTGCAAGAGTGAGGAGAAGAAGTTTTTCGCGATTTCCATCGTATTGGCTGAGGGTACGGAAAAACGGGGTCATATCGATCCGTCCGTTTTCCATGAGGGTAAACAGCACTCTGAGCAGATCGCTGTCCTTTTCATGCGGTGTATCAAGACCAAGTTTATCACGTAAAAGTGTCATGAGTTTCGTGGTGAAATAGTTACCGTATTTTTCCAGCTCTAATTGGAGTTTCTCGGTGGTAATCAGAGGCGAGAGAGCATGGGCGAGACGCTCCAGATTCCAATATCCGATCCGTGGCTGGTTATCGTAGCTGTAGCGCCCGCCGCTGTCGGTGTGGTTGCAGATATAACCGCTCTCAAAGGTATCCATAAAGGCAAAAGGGCCGTAATCGATGGTGATGCCGATGGCGGACATATTATCGGTGTTCATGACACCGTGGTTGAAACCGACCGATTGCCACTGCGCCATCAGCTCTGCGGTACGCATTACGATCTCACCGTACATTTTGAGATAGGCTTCTTCTACACCAACCAAATGTGGGAACGATTCTTGAAGTAAAAAGTCAGCAAGACTTTCGAGTTCTTTGTGTTTATTGGTATGAAAAAAATACTCAAAACTTCCAAACCGTATCCATGAGGGAGAGAGGCGCAATACGATGGCTCCACGTTCCCACTGCTCACGCGCCACCTTCTCATCCGAACCGATAATCGCTAACGCGCGGCTTGTAGGGATACTCAGAGCGTGCATCGCTTCACTCATCAAATACTCGCGTATGGAGGAGCGTAATACGGCGCGTCCATCACCCTGACGCGAATAGCGGGTAATACCTGAGCCTTTTAGCTGCAAATTCAACCCATTTACAGATCCTAGATTGATGGCACGACCATCTCCGAGACGCTGTACGTAATACCCGAACTGATGACCCGCATAACACATAGCGTAGGGGCGTGATCCCTTTAGCATGAACGTTCCGTTTAGGATGTTTTCGAGTTCTTCATGATGGAGCTCAAGCGTACTATTTAAAAGTTTGGCGGCTTTGAGGTTGGCACTGATGAGTCGCGGATTTTTGAGCGGTGTCGGTGCGATTTCATGGAAGAAAATCGGATCAAGGGATAGATAGGGGGTGCTTAGAGTCAGGTTTGATAATTTCATAGGAGAGTTGTACCGCATATAAGGTAAACCTTTGATGGAAGAGAAAAGCAGTTTGATTTTTTTAGGATTCTAATAGTATTTTTTTCTCATCCCCATCAAGACGAAGTCGAATATGAGTTACTTTTCCCTCCGGAGAGATACCGTATTCTTGTCGGGTTTTAGGATCAATGAAAATGATTCGATTTTTACCGTTATAGACTCCATTGTGGGTCACTACAGCATGTAAGTCGGCTTCGTAGAGTTTATTTAGATCATGTTTCATTTGATGTAATAAAGATTCAGATTCTTCTAAAGTCTCTTTAAAATGTTTGAGTGATTCTGCTTCACTTTTGTATTGATGCAATCGTACTAAATCGGCTTTCATAGGTTCATTTCCTGTTTGTTTTGTTGAAATGATGCGCTGTTGTATCTGTTTGATACGGCTATTTTTTTCTTTAAATGAAAGTTGACGTGTAATAAATTCTTTATTTTGTAGTTGTATACGGGAAGTTTTATCTTTTATTTCACGCTCTAAATGAGCAATATTTTCATGGTAACTTTCTAAAGAATGAGGGTCAATGGAGAGTTTGTTTCCTTCACCTTCGATTGTTCCGATTGAAATAGATTCCAAAGCGGTGATACGAGCATTTGAGTAAAGAATATCTATATGAACTTCTCTAGCAATGATCTCACCACCTATCATTTTATGGATGTGAACACAATCTGCTTCAATTTTTCCTGTTTCTAAAATATCAATATGGGCATCTTTTGCTTTGAGATTTCCTCTGTGGAGATGGATATTGGCTGTTTCTGTGACATCAATAGTTGATTTTTTATGAGTTTGCGCCCCTATATGAAGCTCACAAGCTTGAATTTTTGCATGGCTTCCAACCGTACCATTGACTTCAAGCTTTTGAACATCAATATACACTCCCGTTCCAACGGAATCTTCACTGGCTATTTTTTGGTTAATTTTTAGAGAAATATCTTTATCGGTTCCTGCTTCGATTGAGCCTGTTTTTTTGAAATTAGCTGTATCTATTCGAAGTTCTTGAGAGATGGTAAATATTCCTTTTTTCCGTTCGACAAATCCGGAAACTTTGGCATAAAATCGGATGCTTTCACTATTTTCGTCTGTTTCAATGGTTTCATCGTTAATAATAATATAATTAGCATATTTGATAGTAGGATCGGGTATTTTGATATAGCTGCCATCACATCCTCTCCCATCTCGACCATGTTTAGGAAAAATATATTCTAAAATTAAATCTCCAGTTTGAACGCCTTGAATTAGACTTTTGGATTCTTTTTGATTTTGAAAATGGAGAATGATCTGATCATTGGTTTGAGGAATTGGTGGAAAAAACTCTCCTATTGGTAGACGATACGTATTATTTAATGGACCTTCTTTTTGAATTTTTAGCAGAAGACGGTTGATTTCACGATCAAGATTTTGATCATAAAGTCCGATCAATAAACCGTGACGAAGAAGCTTATGTTGAATGGCTTCTTTAATCCACTCTTGTATCCCTTTTTTAAGCGGAATGATCGAAGAAGAATCAAGAACTGCTACTGCTTTGCTTTTATATTTATCGGTTGCGATGGTGAAATGTAGATCAAGATACGGGTGAGGGGCATATTCGCGAAATCGAATTTGGTATTCTTGACGAAGCAAAAAGATATTGGAGCGGATTTCACTTTCGGTCGTTTGTTCTAAAAGGTTACAATGACGAAGGTTTTGCCACTCTTCGTCAATTGCTCCCTTAAAATATGTCTGAAAGCTAAGGAGGTCAAAGTCAATATTTTCAATATTTATTCCCCTTGTTTTTGCGATTTCTTGCAAATCAGCCATAACATTAGTAGATGTCTGAATAATAGGGGTAAACACGTTTTTTATGGCTCCATTATCGACACCGTCTTACGCTCATGAAAATTGAAATGACGTTCTAAATCTGAGTTATGAATCAGAATAGGGACAACTACAAGCGACGCGATGACGGCTGCTATTGTACCAAAAATAAGAGAAACTCCAAGTCCTCCGAAAACAGCATCGCTGGCTAAGAGTGTTGATGCCAAGATAATTGCGGCGGCTGTTAGAAAAATCGGTTTTGCACGGGTCGCAGTGGCATAAGCGATGGCTTCAGCTTTATGCATCCCCTTGTCTAGCATAAGTGATTTGGTAAAATCAATCAGCAGCAACGAGTTACGAGAACTGATACCTATGAGGGCGATAAATCCGATCAGTGATGTGGCAGTGAGGAAAAAAGTATCCGCCGTAAATATATCGACGATACCATGCCCAACGATAACTCCGATGATCGAGAGGAAGCTTCCAAGTAATACAATACCGCTAAGGATAAAGCTTTTATAGTAAACAACCATCAATAAGAATATGAGTACTAATGCAGCAATAAATGCACCGCCTAGATCGACAAATGTATCGAGGGTGACTTCCATCTCTCCATCCCAAAGAAGCTCATAGCGCTCCGCAGTTTTTTTATCGATCAGTTCAAGGTTAAAGAGACCGATTTTATGAATCTCGTATTCATCGGTAAATGTTTCCAAAATAACATTGCGAGCATCCATAAGTGGATACACCTGTGAAACCATGTCGGTTTCGGCGACGACATTGGTCATTTGATGAAGATTTTTCGACATAATCATCGGATTGGATTTAACCGCAACGATATCGACGACTTCGGTGATCGGTACCATCATGCCCATTTGATTCATGAGTTTTACACTGGCAAGTTTGATTTCAACTGCTTGTTTGTCTCGTGATGAAAACTTTTTTCCTTCCGGCGTTAAAGTAAGAAAAATTGGAATTTGATCGGTTGCTTTTTGGGAGTTTTTCACCGCAACGCTCATTCCCTCAAAGGAAAGATACAAAATATCATTGACATGTTTGATATCTAATCCGGATTTGGTAATTTTATCGGTATTAACCCGTACTTCAAATTTATCGTAAATTTCATCTTGCATAATATCGATATCCACTAAACCTTCCGTTTTTTGGAATACTCCCTCGATACGTGTACTTAAATGACGTATACCTGCACTGTTATTTCCATAAACTTCAGCAACAATAGCTGCCATTGTCGGAGGTCCTGCCGGTGGTTCGACAAATTTGATATTGGTTTGAGGATAGATGTGACCGCATTCTTTTAAAATGATTGGACGTAGCCGTTGAACCATCATGTAAGATGGCTCATCACGATCATGTTTTTTAGTGAGATTCACGACTATTTCAGCAACATTCTCATTGTTTTTAAAATGCGATCCTTTGATCAGTCCTGCAAAGTCGAGTGGGGCACCTGCACCTAAAAATACCTCTGCATCTAGTGCTTCATGCTCATGTTGCAAAATACCAACACTACACTCAGCCACCTGTCGTGTTTGTTCAATAGAACTTCCGTTTGCTAGGTCGATATAGATACTGTAGGTATCATTATTTTTTCCTGGAAGCATTTTTGCTAATACGAATTCACTGGGGATCAGTGCGATAGCAAAGATAAATGCAATTAGTGTCCCCCATAAAATTTGCTTTTTCTTGGATGGGGAAGCGAGCAGGATGAGAAGATAATTTTCAAATTTTTGATACATTTAGTGAGCCTCTCCATGGTGATTAGGTTTTTTAAGTAATCGTATTGCCATATAAGGGGTAAAAATATAAGCTACAAAGAGTGAAGCAATAAGTGCAATAGGAACATTGGCCGGGATCGGTTTCATAAATTGTCCCATCATTTGACCGACAAATGCCATTGGCACCATCGTGAGAATGATTGCAAGAGTAGCAATATTGGTTGGAGCACCGATTTCATCGGTTGCTTCCACCATTAGCTCATCGGCATCACGCAAATGAGCATCCGGTGCATGAAAATGGCGATGAATATTTTCGATAACAATGATTGCTGCATCGACGAGAAGCCCAAGGCTGAGTAAGAAAGCAAAGAGGGTGATCCGATTGATTGTTTGCCCTGTGATATAAGCTATAAAAAGGGTAATTGCTAAAATAGCCGGAACCGTAAAGGTAACAATCAATGATTCACGCCAGCCCAATACAAAGATGAGTAAAATAGCGATAATGACGATGGAGAGGATGAGGTGAAAAACCAATTCATTGACTGCCTCATCGGCACGTTCCCCATCATTACGGGTAATCACATAGTTAATCCCCTGTGTTGCCATCTGCTCTTTATATTTAGCAAGTTCTTCTTTAACCGCATCCGCGATAATAACTGAATTGGTTCCTTGAAGTTTAGAAACTGTGAGGGTAATTTGATCTTTAAGCGGTGAGAATTTACCGCTATCTCCTTTTACCGTAACCAGTGCCGATTTAAAATTCTGGATATCGCTTCCGGCAGTGATCGTAGCGACATCACGCAGATAGATAGCCGATCCACCGTATTGAGCCACAATAATATTACCGACGTCTTCGATACTTTCGATGGCATTACGTACACCGATCATAACGATTTCATTATTTTGTGTTTTTCCTTTGATCTCAGGGACATTGTAGGCAAGTGATTGTGTTGCCATTACGATTTGACCTAAAGAGAGGTTATAACCGCTTAGACGGTTCATATCGACCAACACATTGTATTGATGTTTTTTTGCCCCTTTGATATCGGTAACGGCAACATTAGGGAGACCGTTGATGTGATGCTGAATCTCTTTGACATGATCATACAAAAGAGTAGGATCCATCTTTGGGTTATTGGAGTAAAACGCGACGGAGACGATAGGAATATCGACATCGATGTCGAGAGGTTTGATAATGGGTTGCATAGCACCTTTGGGAAGAATGCTCATATTCTGCATGATTTTATCATAGATTTTAAGGTTAGAATCCTCTTTGGCTTCACCGATATAAAATGCAGCATTGATGACGGCCACATTATCCATCGCCATCCCATGAATGTGTTCGATTCCTTTGATCTCTTTAAGTTTACGCTCCAGAGGCTTAACGATGACATTTTCGACTTCACTGGCGGTTGCACCGGGGAGAGCAACGATAACAGTTGATCCGCTAACCACCATTTGAGGATTTTCTTCGCGCGGCATGAGCATCAAAGCCATATAGCCGATGAGGAGGAGAAAAATCCCGAGTATTGGTGTGAGAGGATTTCGCAAAAAACCTTTGGCAAGTTTTCCGGCAGAGTCTTTCGGTTGGTAGGAGTGAGAGGCGTGCATAAAGACTCCTATTCGATTTCAACAGTAGCGTACATGCCGGGATAGACGGTTTGTTTGGCGTTAAACGATACTTTGATTTTAAAGGTGTGTGTCATTGGATTGGAACTAGGGATAATGGCACTGACTCGTCCGATACCGGTATAACCGACGGAAGGGATAGAAATTTTAAGATTTTTTCCGATGGGTACTAATTTGAGATTATTTTCAGCTACTTCCACTTCGATTTTCAGAGCATTCAAATCTGAGAGGACGATTGCCGGCATCCCCGGCATCGCCATCTCTCCTACTTTGATGTTTTTGGCAACGATGACACCGCTATTAGGTGCAGTGATGCGGAGGTAGTTGTATTGGTTGTTAACCTCTTTGAGACGCGCTTTGGCTTGGTTGACTTGGCGTTCACCGATTGAGATCATGTTTTGGAGATTCTTTTTCGAGAGTTCGAGATTTTCAACCTCGAATTTACTGACCATATCTTGAGCTAGAAGACGTTTATTACGTTCTAGGTTCAGTTCCAAATTAGCATATTGGTTTTGGTACATTTGCAATGAAAGTTCTGCTTGGGCGATTCCGAGCTCCACTTGGGTTTTTGCCGAATCGATTTCTTTGGAATCGATCGTATAAAGCAATTGACCTTTGGAAACGCGTGAGCCTTCTGAGACGTTAACACTGGTGACAAAGCCCATATTGCGACTGGTAATCATTTTTTGGTTATCGCTGATAACACTTCCTGAGAGACTGAGTCCTGCAGCACTGAGGGTAGAGGCGAGGGCGAGAGAGGTGATCCAAAATTTCATTATTTAACTCCGTTACTTAGTTTTTCGAGGGCAAAAATACGCTCGTTTCGTTTGTTTTTTACCATTTGAAGATTGAGTACTTTTTCAATCTGTTGGGATTGTTTGATAATGACATCAGACATCGATGCAAGGTGCTCATGGTAACGACCTTCATAGTTTTTATAGATCGCTTCAGAGAGTTCCAACTCTTTTTCGAGGCTTTTAACTTGGGAATTTAAACTATCGATTTCAGTGCGGATTTTGTCGTACTGAAGTGCGATCCCTTTTTTAGCGAGTTCAACTTGAGTAGTTGTTTTGAGTTTTTCGATACGGGCTTTTTCAAGTGCATTTTGATCGACTCCGCCGTTAAAGAGATTCCAACTTAGTTTCGCTCCGATAGTATAAGCTTTATGATCGCTAAAATTACCTAAAAAGGTATCATCGGCACTACTGGCTTCAGCAAAAGCTCCGATGACAGGGAGAAACGGCGCGTAGGCTAAATCAACCATTCTATCACGTATCTCTAAGCCGCTGCTCGCTTTTTGTAAATCGGTATTATTCACCAATACATCTGCTTCGCTGAGGGTTGATGTAGGATAATCGTTTTTTGGTAGTTCAATCT
>NZ_JBAQPS010000381.1:0-5308 GCF_049305995.1 Sulfuricurvum sp. | reverse complement strand
GCGCTATACTTTATCTTTTAAAATCAGTATGAAAGATCTCTTGTGCAAATCCTCCTAAGTGACACACTTTTTTCCAACGGAGTGATCCTTCGTGATCACGGTATCGTGTTTGATAAAACCATTATCGAGGTTTCCCCGAATGATGAACTGCGCTCTCGTTACGGCGAGCAATGTACTGAGTTAGGCGAAGGTTCCGTTTTGGTTCCGGGACTTATTAATTCTCATGTCCATTTAGAGTTCAGTGCCAACCGCTCCACCCTCACCTATGGTGAGTTTATGCCGTGGCTATCGAGTGTTATCGCTGCGCGTGATGAGCTAATCAATGAATGTGATGAGTCGTGTACATCCAAAGCAATCAACACCATGCTCACCAACGGTATCACCGCATTCGGTGCCGTTAGTTCGTATGGATTTGATTTGGAACCGTGTTTTAAAGCACCTCAAAAGGTTGTCTTTTTCAACGAACTTATCGGTTCCGATCCTCAAATGGCGGATGCGTTGTATAGTAATTTCCAAGAGCGTCTTTTTGCCTCCCAAGAGCTAAAACGCGATGGTTTTTACCCCTCGATAGCGATCCATTCTCCCTACTCGGTTCATCGTATTTTGATCCAAAAAGCGCTCAAATATGCCCGTGAGAAACATCTTCGTGTGACGGCTCATTTTATGGAAAGTCCTGCTGAGCGTGAATGGCTGGGTAGCAATAGCGGAGCCTTTGCTCCCTTTTTCCAAAACTTTCTCAAACAGACTCAAGCCGCCAATACGGCAGAGGAATTTTTGAGCTATTTTCGTGACAGTCCCACCCTTTTTACCCACGCCGTTCAAGCGTCTGACAAAGAGCTATCAGCCATCGCCGAGGGGAACCACACAATTATCCATTGTCCTATCTCTAACCGACTGCTGGGCAACGGGGTACTCGATCTGAAATCTCTAGAAGAGAACACCATCCGTTTTGTTTGCGGCACCGACGGACTAAGTTCCAACTATGCCCTCGATCTCTTTGAAGAGATGAAAGTCGCCCTCTTTATCCACCCGAATGAGGATTTACTAAGCCTCGCACAACAACTATGGCAAAGCGTCACCGCCCATGCGGCAGAAGCATTGCAACTCAATTGTGGTAAAATCGCACCAACTTTCGATGCCGATTTTCTGGTGATGCGGGTCAGCTATCCAATCAATGATCAACTGCCGATCCATTTGATTACTCAGCCGCATACCATCGAATCGATCTATATCAATGGAGATAAAATACAATGATGGAAATTGTTAAAAAAATCGGTAGCTGCATGGCAACGGGACTGCGATTTATCCAAGGGCATTTCAAAGCAACCGTTTTGGTACTCTTTGTCCTTTGGCTCATTCTCCCCTCAGGTGATGAGGGGATCACTCCCCATAATCTCCAAAAGATCACGTTAACAGGTCCGATTTTAGATGCAACCCCTATCGTCGAGCAGATCGATGAAGCAGGTGAAAATGACGATGTCAAAGGGGTATTGTTCAGTATCGACTCACCCGGCGGAGCCGTTGCCCCATCAGTTGAGATCGCCTACGCTATCAAACGCCTCAGTGAGAAAAAACCGACCGTCGTCTACGCCGCTGGGATCATGGCGAGCGGCGGATACTACTCTGCCATTTGGGGAAATGAGATTATCGCCAATCCAGGCAGTATGATCGGCTCCATCGGTGTCATTATCGAAGGGGCAGACGTCTCAGGTCTAATGGAAAAAGTAGGGGTAAAAACACAAGTCGTCCATGCTGGGGAATATAAACAAGTAGGAACCATGGAGCGTCAATGGAGTAACATTGAGCGTGCCGAATTAGAGAAAGTGATTAACGGAACCTATGATCTCTTCGTCGGCGATGTCGCACGTGCACGCCACCTCGATCTAAACCAAAGCACCGAATACGCTAACGCCCATATCTTTACCGCCGCTCAGGCAAAAAAAGTGGGGCTTGTTGATAACATCGGTGTCGAGTACGACGCGAAAAAACGGGTCGAAGTTCTCAGCAAAGTAACCGATCCGGTGTGGAATAAAGAAGACCCGATGGATAAATTTTTCAAACGGTTCGCAGCGGAGGGAGCCAGTTTGGCTCACATGTACTTTCCGCCTGTATCGTTACAATAACGCTTCCTGTCATGCCTAACAAGAACCTCTACGAGGTTCCTGACCCAAAATATATTTTATTTTATATCCAAATACTTCTTCGCAATTTGTTCAACGATCTCTTCAAACATAACAAAATCATCTGCCAGAGTATCCCATAAAATCTTATCATCCAGTCCAAAATAATGGTGTGTTAACACATCTCTCATTTTGGCAATTTCACTCCACGGCACACTACTATACTCATCTTGTATCTCTTTAGGTACCTGCTTTACTGCTTCACCGATGTTTTCAAATGCTTTTGCCGTCGCATACACTTTTTCAGTATTCTCTGTAAACTCTTCAAACGTGATATTTGCCGTAAATTTTCGAATATTTTGGCACTCAGCGAGAATATCTCTGAGATAAAACTTCCAATCCCTAGACATAAATCATGTCCTTGTAGATATAAGGTTTTAAATCACTTTTGATGGTTTCGGCTCTGACTAAATCGACTTTATGATTGAGATATTTTTCCAGATCAGCGAGATATTTGAGATATTTAAACATCGAAAAAGTTTTTCCTTTTTCGATCTCATAGACAATATCGACGTCACTATCACTCTTCTCTTCACCGCGTGAAAAACTGCCGAACAATCCGACGAGGATCAAGCCGTCTTGCTGATAACGGGGCTTTAAAGCTTTAAGGATTTCAAGAATTTCGTTTTTGTTCATACAGAACTTTCCCTTTGTGTCTCGCATCATACAAGGCGGTATTGATCCACTTCTCATCACTGTGGGATAGATAGTACTCTTCGTTCTCGACGAGAATATCTTTGGCTACGGCAATCCCTTTGAGCGCATTACGGATTTTTGATTTTTTCTCTATTTTCGTTCCGTCAGATTCGGTGATGATACAAAGGTCTAAATCACTATCTTCCGTAGGTATCCCATAAGCATAACTGCCGAAAAGGATGATTTTTTTAGGATTGAGCGGTTTTAGTTTTTCGACGATTTGAGGTTTTAATACTTCTATATCAATCATGACACCGACTCCTTCTAAAAATTTGTTATTGGATTATTATATCGAAAAATCGAGCTTCCAACTTTTTTACGCCCCGATACTCAGACGCGCGATATATCCGCTCCGCGTCTCTCCCGCCTCTTTAGCTTTTGCATCGAGTCGTGCTAACACACGGCGAGGTAGAGTGATATTTACCCTTTCGGCTTTATCGTCCAGTATCGCGGGATCAATCTCGACAATCGCCCAAATGTATCCTGCATACTCCGCTAATGAGCTGTATCTGCTAACAGGAGATGGGGCAGGTATCGTTTCATTATCATCGAAAAGTCCGTCGATATGGAGAGTGATCGACTCTTTGGCATTATCAATCGCTTCATCGAGGGTATCCCCTGCCGAAAAACACCCCGCGAGATCGGGTACGATTACCCCGAATGCTGTTGTTTCATTACCGATTTCGATTGCGATAGGGTAGCGCATCATTTATTCCTCCTTGAGTCCGGCTTGTTTCATAATCGCCCGTACTAACCCGATACCTAAATCTTTTTTAGGATGGGGGACAGTGACTCGACCAGTTTTGGTCGGATGTTTAAACTGATGGTGACTTCCGCGCACGGTAACCAATACCCAACCATCAGCCAACATCTTTTTGATTATTTCCGAACTTTTCATGAGACTATTATACTTACTATACACATCATTGTCAAATGGTGCTAATTTATCACTTCTAAGTGAGAAAATAAATCAAAAGTGAAAGGAACCAAGAGAATACATTCTATTTTAATTGAGTAACAAATATAGAAGAATCTACCCCATCAACTTTCATTTTATATAATCCACCCGTTTTATATATTGTCACTTGTGGTGAATAAGCATAGTGATATGTATAGGCATAACTCGATTGTTGCCAAATTTGACCATTACGTAATTTAAAAATTGTTTCACCGTCCCAACCCTCAAAATCACCATCGATATTACTTTCTATAACATTTGTATTACTATTTTTAGAAGATGGCTGTTTCTTGGTTTTGCCTGATGATAAGCGATGGACGGATATTTTTTTACCATCAACGATTAATTTCGCACTACTTGGACAAATAATAACTTGAGGGGAATATGCGTACATATATTCATATGAATATTTCACTTCCCACATTGAGCCATCTGAAAGTTGAAATATTTCATCGTTATTTCCCATAAAAGGCATAGGCTTTATAATTGAAGATTCATAACAATCTGAGCCAAAAACATTAAATGACAACATTATAATTATGAATGTTTTCATCATTTTAGAAACCCTTAAATAGAATTATTTACAGTTGTTTAGTTCTTCGTCTATTTTGTTAATATATATACTTTTGGCTCATTGCTTTTGAAGCTATAATCATAGCTATTAGTATTTATTGGTGTTTGATAGCTATTAATATTGTCATTACTTGTTTTGTACAGCGTATTGAACGTTTCATTTTGTCGATCTAAGATTGCATCCCATTCTCTACTACTTTGAGCAGATTTTTGTTGTCTTATTTGTTCATCATGCATAGCTTGTTGTTGTGCCATCTGTTGATTTTGCATATATAATTGTGCTTGTTGTTCTGATAATGCATAAGCATTATTGCTTATTTGGACACAAGGGAGAAGAAAATGTTGTTTACCATCAGTAACTACTAATTTAGTATTATCTTCTTTTGCCATTGCAATATAGAAAATTTGTCCATTTTTAGAAACCCCTTGCATCCGATTTGAATATATACCAGTTGCTTTTGAGAATATTTGCTTTTCTTCTTTATCTTCATATATCCATTTTTCACTAGAAATCAACGAAAGTATCCCAGTCTCATTTCCTATAGTACATTGATATGTTTCTCCAATGCGAATAGGCATGGGAATCATAGGAGATGGGTTTACCGATTGTCTATAATATTTTCCATTGACAACTTTTAAGTTTTCCATTACTACTGGTCTTGGTTGATTTACACAACCAGTCACTAACAATGTTAATGGTGCAATCATCAAAATTGAAATTGCTTTAATGTTTAACATGCTATTCCTTTTTTTATTAAGAGATTTTTTGCATCAGCTGATCCTTGAAAAGTTAGAAGGTCTTTTCCGCATTGACATGTTATATTTCCTGCAAGCCTAGTATCTAATGCATTTGTAATATCTAAATGTATTTTTAATGCTCCAGTATGGCAAGGGATAATAT
>NZ_JBAQPS010000380.1:0-3298 GCF_049305995.1 Sulfuricurvum sp. | reverse complement strand
TAATCGACCATTTCACCGCTGAGATTCTCACATCCGATGTAGGTGACGAAATCATCCACGATCAAATGTCGTCCCAACTCCAAGTTCTCTCGTATACTCACCCCCGCATAAACCTGTAGTTCGCCTCGCTGATAGGCACCGATAGGGCGATAGTCTTTAGGATATTGAGAGGTGATAAACGCATCGAACGCTTCGGAGGTGAGTTCCGTGCGCAGTGTCGTGAGGAGGGCAAACCCCTCAACCAGCTCGGACGGTGAAAGTTCACGAAATTGCACTTAGTTTCCTAGTGCGCTGAGTTGAGCCGTGATTTTAGAAATTTTATCTTCGGCATCGGCGAGTCCGTTGCGGTTTTCAGCAATAACGGCTTCAGGCGCATTGGCGACAAAACGCTCGTTTGAGAGCATTCCGCGTAGTTTGTCTACCTCTTTTTGGAGTTTTTCACGCTGTTTGGTGAGTCGGTCGATGATTGGGCTTAGATCAATCGCATCGGTAGGGAGATAGACCTCGACAGCATCACCGATGTCACTGATCGCATTGTCGATTTTAGACTCGGTAAAGTGGAGTGTTTCAACTCTTCCTAAACGGATGATAAAAGGTTCCATCATAGAATGATTGCCGCCGCATTTGAGGTAGGCGAGATCGATTTTTTGGTTTCCGAGATCAACGAGGGTTTTGGCGCGGCGGATCGTGACGATCGCATCCATGATGATCGCGAACTCTGCTTCGATGGTCTCATCTATTTCGATATTTTCAGGGTATGCCATAATCATGATGGAGTTCCCCTCTTCGAGGGTTGTCCCTGATAGCTCATGGTAGAGGTACTCGGTGATGAACGGCATAAATGGGTGGAGAAGTTTCATCGACTCTTTGAAGATACTTCCCAGCTCATCTACGCTCTCTTTGGATGCTTTGCCAAGCTCGATACCCCAGTCGCAGAACTCGTTCCATAAGAAGCGATAGAGTACCGTCGCCGCATCGTTAAAGCGGTATTCATCCAAGAACGCTCTTGTCTCAGCGGTTGCACGATGAAAGCGAGAGAGCATATAGCGACCCAACGGAGTGGTGATCTCTTGATCCGCCAAATCTTTGAATGTCGGGACATTCATTTGGAGGAATTTGGAAGCGTTGAAAAGTTTGTTGGTAAAGTTACGGCTTTGCTCCAGACGCTCATTGCTGAGGCGGATATCACGTCCTTGAGCCGCAAGGACAGCCAAGGTAAAGCGGAGTGCATCGGCACTGTATTTTTCGACCATATCGAGCGGATCGATAACATTTCCTTTGGATTTGGACATTTTTTGACCGTTTTCATCACGCACCAAGGCGTGGAGGTAGATGTGGTTAAACGGCAATTCTCCCGTGAAACTTTCCCCCATCATCATCATACGGGCTACCCAAAAGAAGAGGATGTCAAATCCGGTGATGAGGAGGGTGTTCGGATAAAAGCGAGCCATATCTTCGCTTTGGAAGAGTTGATCTTGAGCGGTATCACCGTTCCCCCATCCGAGAGTCGAGAACGGCCAGAGAGCAGAGCTGAACCATGTATCGAGAACGTCAGGGTCTTGGGTGAAGTTTTTACTTGCACAATGAGGACACGAAGACGGAACTTCTTCCAAACTTGCCCACTCATGATTACAATCATCGCAGTAAAACACAGGGATACGGTGTCCCCACCAAAGCTGGCGAGAGATACACCAGTCGCGAAGGTCTCCCATCCACGCGTTGTAGCTGTTGATCCAGTGAGGCGGGAAGAATTGGGTTAATCCCTCATTGGTTTTATCGATGGAACCGCGCGCTACCTCTTTGCGGACAAACCACTGTTTAGAGATATACGGTTCTACAATATTTTTACAGCGGTAACAATGACCTACTTGGTGGGTATGTTCTTCGATTTTTTCGATAAATCCCGCTTCTTCGAGACGTTTGACGATTACCGCGCGTGCTTCGAGACGTTCTAACCCTTCGAATTCTCCGGCGTGGTGATTCAATATCCCTTTTTCATCAAATACGGTGATGAATTCGAGATCATGACGTTTACCCACTTCGTAGTCGTTCGTATCATGGGCTGGGGTGACTTTAACGACACCTGTTCCGAAATCACGATCAACATGGCTGTCGGCGATGATTTTGATATCGCGGTTGATGAGGGGGAGGGTGACACTTTGTCCGATGAGATGAAGATAACGCTCATCATCGGGGTGTACCATGATGGCGGTGTCGCCGAAATAGGTCTCAGGACGGGTCGTTGCAACGACGATGTGTCCGCTGCCGTCACTGAACGGATAACGCATGTGGTAGAAGTTCCCTTGGTGCTCTTCGTGTTCTACTTCGATATCACTGAGGGCTCCATCATGGGTACACCAGTTGACCATGTAGTTTCCGCGAACGATGAGGTTTTGGTTGTAGAGGTGGACAAATGCCTCTTTGACAGAGGATTTTAGCCCCTCATCCATCGTAAAGCGCTCACGGCTCCATGCGGGAGAGACACCAAGTTTACGGAGTTGTCCCACCATGATTCCGCCGCTCTCCTCTTTCCACTCCCAAACGCGTTCTAAAAATGCATCGCGTCCGAGTTCTTCTTTGGTTTTACCCTCAGCGAGAAGCTGTTTTTCCACGACGTTTTGGGTAGCGATCCCCGCGTGGTCGGTTCCCGGTTGCCAGAGGGTCATGTAACCGTCCATCCGTTTGTAGCGGACGATGATGTCTTGGAGGGTAAAGGTGAGGGCATGTCCGATATGAAGCCGTCCGGTAACGTTCGGTGGAGGCATCATGATGGCAAAATGTTTGTCCGGCTTTGCGATCGATTTATTTCCGTCGATTTCGAAATAACCCCGATTTTCCCAGATGGGATAGTAGTTTTCTTCAATATTTTTGGGATCGTAGTGGGTTGCTGACATAATAGGACCTTGGGTACAGAAAATATCGCGAATTATACCAAAAGTTACTCTTGGGCAACACAATTCATCGCGGAACACTAATTGCTTGATAAAAAGTATTAATTATCAAAGGGTAATCATGCAGTATGATGTGAAATCAACGATATTAGGATTTGATCAAGTAACCAAGGTAGAGTTGAGCGAAATCGATGAGATGTTCTCTATGCTAAAAAGTTGTGACGGAAGTAACGTTAGTTTTACCCTTGTTAATCCGTACCTATTGCGTGAATACTCTTTTGATTTGCCGACGTCTATTCGTGTTTTACTCGACATTAACGAAGATTCAAAGGTAGTGGTATATAATATCGCTGTTATTCAAGACCCGCTCGATGAATCGTGCATCAACTTCCTAGCTCCGCTTATTT
>NZ_JBAQPS010000379.1:0-3201 GCF_049305995.1 Sulfuricurvum sp. | reverse complement strand
AATTTAACAAAGATCTCGCTTCATTAAAGTTGATCCGTATGGGTACGCATGCCCAATTGTTTGGTTGAAAATGAATTGGGTACAAAGCGAAGACGGCAGTTATACCGCCTATAGTAGCGAATACGACGAACACTATCACTCGACCAAAGACGGTGCTCTGAACGAATCGCTTAGAAAACACATCGAACCCGCTTTTGCCCTGCACCGAGAGAAAGATCATCTTCGCCTCATCGACATCTGTTTCGGATTGGGATTTAATACCCTTCTGAGCCTTTATTACCGTGATACCTATTATCCCAATATGACGTTGGAAATCTACTCTCCCGAACTCGATGGCGATTTGGTCGCTTCGCTCATCGATTTTCCCTATCCCGATATCTTTGAGCCGTATCGAAACGTGATAAACGATATCTCAACCCTCGGAGGGTATGAGGATGAGCGAACCGTGATCACGGTTGATATTATGGATGCGCGTGTTGCGATGAGAGCGTTGGAAGAGGAGTGGGATGTGTGCTATCAGGATGCATTTAGTCCGCAAACGAATCCGATCCTCTGGACACAAGAGTATTTTGCCGATGTGGCACGGCTGATGGGAGAGGAGGGGATTGTTACCACCTATTCGACCGCACTCGCTACGAGGTTGGCCCTCTATGAAAACGGCTTTAACGTCTATCTAAATACGGGTGAGGGATATCGCAATGCGACGATCGCATCGCGGCGTATTTTCGAGGGATATGAGAAAGTCGATATGGCACATAAGATTGGGTGTAATCCGTTCATCCAAAGCCTTAGAGACGAAAATTTGGTTCTTTAAGACGATAGTGTGCAATGAGCTGTCTTAGACGGTTCTCATTAAAACGCCAAAAGTGTTTCGGATCAAATTCGGGATGGGTGAGCATTTGTTCATACAATGCTTCTTCGCTCATCCCCGCTTGATTTGACTCGACCATAATCCGCTCCAACAACTCGACCGATTCGGGAGTTGTGTCATCATCAGCGAGAGGTTTTTGCGGGAGAAAGAGATAGACTTTGTAAAGCGAAAGGGCAAGTCCGCCGATAAATGCCCCCATCATGATGAGTTCAATGGTTTTCATGGTTAGTACAACGCGCTGATATGGTCAATATCATTCCAACTGAGATCTTTTTTAGCCGATGAGGTGAGGATATGGCGCATATAGCGGGCGAATACATCGGTTTCTATATTGACCCGTGTCCCTTTTTTGTAGGTGCCAAATAGCGTTTCGCGCATTGTGATCGGGATGATCGTGAGACGGAATGCACCTCCCATCACTTCATTGACGGTGAGACTGATCCCATCAATCGTGATGGAACCTTTTGGGGGGATGAGGGGGATAAACTCACTATCCACATCGACGATCACGTCGTAGCTGTTACCGTTGTCGGTGATGGAGCGGATGGTGCCGATGGTGTCAATATGCCCTTGGACGATGTGCCCCTCGAAGCGATCTCCCATCATCATAGCGGGTTCGATGTGTACGGAACCGCTGAGTTTTTCGGTCGCGATATGTTTGAGAGTTTCGGGGGAGAGTTCGACGCTGAATCCGTCACTCTCGATGCTCACGACCGAGAGGCACGTGCCGTTGATAGCGATAGAGTCGCCGAGTTTGGGCTTATGCGCGGCTTTGAGGGATAAACGGTTCCCTCCGAAGCTCTTCACCTGTGCCATCTCCCGAATCAGTCCTGTAAACATAGTGCCCCTTTGTTAAAATACAATTTTACCCTCTTCTTGCAAAGAACGGATAATACTTTTCGCTTTTTCGTGACCGTTATAGGCGGCTTTCCGGCAGCACTCCAATGCCGTGTCGTTGTTCATGTCGCATCCTAGCCCCTGATCGTACATCAATCCTAGATTATATTGCCCCTCAGCGAGGTTCATAGTTGCGGCGCGGGAGAAGCAGATAAAAGCTTTTGCGTAGTCTTGGGGTACTCCATGACCCTCTTTGTAGAGGACACCGAGGTTGTTAAACGCGTTGGTATTGCCTCGTTTGGCCGCTTCTTCGTACCAAAATGCCGCTTCCGAGAAATTTTGGAGACACCCTAACCCCCGTTCTAATGCGAGAGCCGTCTCAAACTGTGCCTGCGGAAATTCGAGGATCGCAGCACGGAGGAGGAGTTCGTACGATTTGAACTGATCGTGAGGGACGACAACCCCATCGGCGTACATGAGGGCGAGATTGTAAATCGCCGTCGGTTCGTTTAGTTCAGCGGCTTGGGCATAGAGGTGGAAAGAGCGTTCCAATGAGGGCTCAACTCCAAGACCCTTTTGATGCATGTAGCCTAATGAAGAGAGGGCAGTAGGGTTATTTTGGAGGGCGAGTGTTTCAAAAAGTTCCAATGCCTCAGAATAGTTCTGAGCATTAAAAGCATCAAATGCACGTTGTAACATTTGGTATGACCTTGTTTATTTTTCGGGAGATTATAGCGAGGCGCACTTAACGGCGTACTTTTCTCGCTTCGCGCTGTTTTTCTTTAAGTTTTGTTACAACGTCTTTAAGCCGTTCTTTCTCTTCCAGCAGTTGATCGCGGATCAAAAACTCATCCCCACCGTCGATTTCAGGATCGTATTCAAGAGGCTCAGGAGTGTAATTTTTCAACATCTCTTCCAATGTTAGGGCTCTGTCGTTGTTCATGGCAATCACTCTTCATCAAAAGTTTTGCTTAATTGTAGAGCATTTTTCCTTTGTATTTTTATAGGTTTCAACAATGGAAGCTATAATTGCATTAATAATTTACGTAAAAAGAAGTAATAATGAATTATGACGTTATCGTCGTCGGCGGAGGACACGCCGGAATCGAAGCCGCACTCGCCTCGGCACGCATGGGTCACACTACCCTGATGGTCTCTATTTTGGCGGAACAAGTAGGTGCTACGAGCTGTAATCCTGCCGTCGGCGGACTCGCCAAAGGGCATTTGGTGCGTGAACTCGATGCTCTCGGCGGAGAGATGGGATTGCTTACCGATGAGGCAGGAATCCAGTTTCGTATCCTCAATATCACGAAAGGCCCCGCCGTTCGCGGAAGCCGTGCGCAGATCGATATGGATCGCTACCGCATCATCGCCCGTAATACCATTTTAACAACGCCGAATATGTCGTTGGTTCAAGAAACTGTTACCTCCCTCATTATCGAAGATTCTACGGTGGTTGGAGTCCGTACCCATCTGCTCAATGAATACCGAGC
>NZ_JBAQPS010000378.1:0-18886 GCF_049305995.1 Sulfuricurvum sp. | reverse complement strand
CCGTTGTATCCCATAAAATATATTTATTATCACTACATACTGGCCAAAATCCAACTGAAAAATTTTTATTTTCAACTGCTTTAATAATCTCTTGTTCTAATTCATTAATTGAATAATTATCTTCCTTTTCCAATTCTATGTAATCATCATTTAATTCATATAAGCGACTTATTAACAATTCAATATCATCGCTTATTCGAGAATCCAATATAAATGCACTTAAATGTATTTCAATATCATTTTCCACATGATTTTTATATTTACTTAAAAATAATTCGATAAAAGAACTATATTGTTCTTTTTCCCCTGGAAAAAAAGTTAAAAAATCCCCCCCCTTATAACGATTTAACGGAAGTTTTTCTATTTTCTTATCATGAAAAAAAGTATCGATTTTTACCACCATGCTTTGAAGAATTTTATCTCCATTTTTAATTCCATAATGTTCATTAATAAATGACAAATTTTTAACCCTGATTAATACTATTGTTTGTTTATTTTTAGAAATTGATTTTTTAAAGAGATTATAAAAATATTCGTGGGTAAATGTATGCGTTATCGTATCGGTAATATTTTCATGGGTACTTTGATAAATCAGGTAAAAAATAAAATAAACCATTATTACTAATAATGCAATAGATAAAATAATCAAAGAAGATATGGATGTATAACTTCGGGTTAAAAGGGCAAAAAAGGTAACTGCACTAAAAAAAAAGATGGGTAACCCCATCCTCAATGCTAATGTAAAACGGTGTTCTCTCTCTTTTTGCTCAGTGTAAGTCATAATTTAAAACGCTTCGGGAGCAAAGCTCCCTTTCGCTACGTTAACACTAGGTTCTCTTCGGCAGAGTGCCCGCGCGCAGTAAACCGCACTTATTCTATTCCACATCATTCTATTCTTAAATATCCAAATGTTTGACGTCTTTAGCGTGCGTTTCGATGTAGTTACGACGCGGTTCAACATCATCACCCATAAATAGATTAAACGATTCACCCGCAGATTCAGAATCCTCAACGGTAATACGAAGTAATACACGATTTTCCGGTGTCATTGTTGTTTCCCAAAGCTGCTCAGGATTCATCTCCCCGAGACCTTTGTAACGTTGAATGTATGAACCTTTTTTAGCATAGTCGGTAATTTGAGTCAATAAATCGAGCAAATCACCCTTTAGAGGTAAATTCCAATCTTGGATTTTTTGATAAATGTAGTTTGCTTCCGCAAAATGAGGTGATGCAAACAGTTCATCATTGACGTGTAGCTCTTCAAGCCCCTCTTTGGTTTGCACAAACAAATGCATATCTTCATCGCTAATACTTTTACTGAGGATATTATTGCCTTGAGCATTCAAAAATACTTCGACTTTTGGATACATATCAGGGAGAGATAATCCGATAACATCAGGGTTTTCGATGAAATAACGGATAAGCTCAACCAGTGCATAACGACGCTCTAGTGCATCGAGAGTACTACGGTAATGATCTACCATTTTAAAGAACGATACGAGATCATTGACACCGACGTTTAGATCTTCCGCTTCCAATGCTTCAATACCGTTTTCGATCAAAAAGGCATTCATAACACGATCATCTTTAAAGTAGATCTCTTTTTTACCTTTTTTATAGCGGTACAATGGCGGTTGTGCCAAATAGAGATAGCCGTTTTCAACGATTTTCGGAAGGTATCGGAAAAAGAAGGTCAATAACAACGTTTGAATATGACTACCATCGACATCGGCATCGGTCATGATGATAATTTTGTGGTAACGGAGTTTGTCTTCATTAAACTCTTCACCGATTCCGCAACCCAATGCGGTAATCATATTCGTGATCTCTTCGGATTTTAGAATTTTGTCCAAACGGGCTTTTTCGACGTTTAGAATCTTACCTTTGAGCGGTAAAATCGCTTGGAAAACACGGTCACGTCCTTGTTTCGCAGAACCACCCGCAGAGTCCCCTTCCACCAAATACAATTCACTGATTGTAGGATCTTTGCTTTGGCAATCAGCAAGTTTACCCGGCAATGTTCCAACCGTCATAGCGTCTTTACGTCGTGTTAGCTCACGCGCTTTTTTCGCCGCTTCACGTCCGCGTGCCGCCATAAGGGCTTTTTGGATGATGGCTTTGGCTTGAATCGGGTTTTCTTCGAAATACTTGGTCAGTTTTTCATAGGTGACTTTTTGAACCAACGGTCGAACATAGGTATTTCCTAGTTTTCCTTTGGTTTGACCCTCAAACTGCGGTTCCGGTACACGAACGGAGACAACACAGATAAGACCCTCTGAAACATCTTCTCCCGATAATGGGATATCTTTTTCTTTGGCATTACCGTTTTGTTTGTTGTAGTTGGAGATAACACGGGTAAGTCCCGCACGGAAACCCGCTTCGTGAGTACCGCCGTTAGGGGTATTAATGTTATTGACGAATGTAAACATTTTTTCGTCGTAACTGTCGTTATACATTACGGCGATATCCATCTCGATATCTTCGATTTTTTCACTGAACGCAAATGGAGTAGCAACCACCACTTTTTTATTCACATCAGTAACAAATTGGCTGATACCACCCTCAAAGTGATAGGTATTGTTCGCACCGTTACGGTCGTCTTTGAAAATGATGGTAATACGTGGATTGAGGTAAGCAAGTTCACGGAAACGTTTTGCCAAATAGTCGTAATCGAAAATGATGGTTTCGGTAAAGATCGAAGGATCGGGGAAAAACTCGATGGTTGTTCCACGTTTACGAGTATTACCCGTTACCGCTAAAGGTTCTTGGGGAATACCGCATTTAAAGTTTTGCTCAAACGATTGTCCTTCACGGAAAATGGTCATTTTCAAATCAGATGAGAGGGCATTAACAACCGAAACCCCTACTCCGTGCAAACCACCTGAAACTTTATAGGTGTCTTTATCGAATTTTCCTCCGGCGTGCAATACGGTCAAAACAACGGTAGCTGCAGAAATACCCTCAGTCGGATGCATATCGGTTGGGATACCGCGACCGTTATCGCTAACCATTGCCGTACCATTTTTGGTCAATGTTACGGTGATTGTATCACAGTGTCCTGCCATCGCTTCGTCGATAGAGTTATCAACGACTTCATAAATTAGATGGTGAAGTCCGCGATGACCTGTGTCACCGATGTACATTCCCGGTCGTTTTCGAACGGCTTCGAGACCTTTTAGGACTTTAATATTACTAGCACCGTAATTTTCCATAATTGCTCCAGCTTTTAAGCGTGTTTAATGCTTTATTTTAGCAAAGTTAAACTAAAAAGAAGGTTTAGCTCTGTCATTCCCGCGAAGGCGGGAATCCAGCTATATATAAATTGGGGATGGATACCCGGGTCAAGCCCGAGTATGACGAAGAAAAGAGATAATTGAAGTTTTAAATAACGATTGGCATAACGATGGTTTTAAAATTTTGATCTTTTAAAACAAAAGGCTGATTCGATTCATTGGCTTCGAGTGTAAATTCTGTTCCGCTGACTTGAGATAAAAAATCCAAAATATATCGGCTGTTGATTGCAAGGATAAAAGGTGTTTCAAATCCGTTTTCAATCTCTATGGCTGTTTTTGCTTCGATATTGTCATCACTTAAACTCTCAAATAAAATAGTGTCACTTTGAAAAGTAAGTTTAAGATCATTGGAAATAGTCGTAATTTGCTTAATAGCAGTCACTATAGTGCTTTTAGGTAAAGTAATGCTACGTTGAGCTTCACGAGGGATAATACGGCTGTAATCAGGGAATTTACCATTAATGAGTTTGGTATAAAATAAAGAGTCTTCAGATTTGATAATGAGATGAGTATTATCATAGTAGATTTCTATGTTATCCGAAAAGAGTTTTTGAATTTCGATAATTGCTTTTTTAGGGACAATAATAGAAAGTTCTGCATCATTTTGACTCTCAATATGAACCAATGCAAGACGGCGTGTATCAGTTGCAACAAAATTAATCTGATTGGATTTTATGTCGATCAACGCACCATTGAGTTCAAATTTAGGGTTATTGGTATCTGCTGCCGGAGTAATTTTTTTGAGTGATTCAATTAAAACATGAGAGTTAATAACTATATTTGGTTTTCCATCTGTTGAGGGAAAAGAAGGAAATTCTGCACTCTTATAAGTGGGAAGTTTAAAATTTGATCTTTTTTGACGAATATGAAGAATCTCTTTATCCAAAGTCAATTGAATTTCTTCATCTTTAAGAATACGAATAATATCCAGAAGTTTTTTACCATTAGCTGTTAACGAACCAGGTTCTTCAACACTAAGAGAATTGGTTTGAATAGTAAGTCCAATTTCATAATCAGTTGCTTTAGCATATAACGTTTTTCCATCTGTAAAAAGAAGTACATGAGAGGTAATTTGAGAGGTGTCTTTTTTTTCTAGAAAAGGTTGAAGATGCAGAAGAATATTTTCTAAAACCGATTTATCAACGGTGATTTTCATAAATGACTCCTAATTATTATTTATAACATTAATTGTAATAGTTAGTAATAAGGGGGTGTGAATGGGTGAAAAAACACCTCAAACTACCCTCTCTCCTGCTTTAAAGATGTGATGAAATGTTTCTTTTTCATTCACATCTATTCACTTGTGTACGAATTATAGCTTTTTTAAAAAGGCTTTACAAACGTAAAATATTATTCAGGGGTTGAAATGGATACTTTATTAGAGAGTTCTTCGACTTTAATCCGAAAATCTTCATCATTTTTCATTAATTCTTGAATTTTTTTCATAGTGTGACTGACGGCTGTATGATCTTTCATACCAAAATATTGAGCAAGTTGCGGCATTGAATTGGGTGTAAGTGAACGAGAGAGATAAATTGCAATACGGCGGGCATACACAATATTACTATTACGACTTTTAGAACGAATTTCACTCGATTTAATATTAAGTTCTTTAGCTACTATATCCATGATGAGATCGATAGTAATATTACTTCGTTTTTCAGCCATTTGTTCTTTGAGCACATTACGAGCAAATTCTATGGTGATATCGACCCCCATTAGTTGTGAATAGGCGTTGAGTTTGGAGAGTATTCCCTCGATTTCACGTGTATTGTTTTCGATAATTGTGGCAACATAGTTGATTACTTCACGATCAAGTTTAACACGGTTAATTTCACATTTTTTCTTGATAATTTCGATTTTAGTTTCGAGCTCCGGAGGTTGTATATCGGCAACTAAACCTGATTCAAAGCGGCTTTTGAGACGCTCTTCAAGTCCACCAATTTTTTTTGGAGGTTTATCAGAGGTAATAATGATCTGCTTATTTTCGTTGCGCAGGGCATCAAACGTATGGAAAAATTCTTCTTGAATTTGGTTTTTATTGCTCAAAAATTGGATATCGTCGATTAGGAGCAAATCGCATTTACGGTATTTGTCTTTGAATCGATCCATTGTGCGATTACTGAGATGGCGAGTAAAGTCGTTGAGAAACTGCTCTACTGAAGTGTAAATGACCGTTTTACCCTGAGCTAGCATGACATTACCAACTGATTGCATCAAATGTGTTTTGCCTAGACCGACACCACCATAAATAAAGAGAGGATTATATACGACACCCGGTTTTTCGCTTACATTTTTGGCGGCAATAAAAGCAAAATTATTGGAATCACCAACAACAAAATTTTGAAACGTATAAGATGGATTAAGTAAAGAACCATTTGGACGTTCTGTATTGAGTGGAGTAATAGCATTTGGTATAGTTGATTGGGTTGATAATGGGAGTAAAATAGATACCGAAGGCTTTACATTGGTTTTAATTTCAAAAAGATGGGCAATTTTATCGGCAAATTTAGTTCGTATCCAATTAGCTATAAGTGCATTTGGGGCACGAAATATGGCTAAATTACTTTTGGATTCATTTTCATCGTAGGAAAGTTGTTTAATATATCGTTGGTAATCGATCTCATTGATTTCCCCTTTAAGTGCATTTAAAACTTGTTTTCCAATCGAGTTCATTTTATCCCTTACCCTGTGAATAGTAATGTGAATAATATCAATATTTGCCTATAATTAGCCTCAAATTAGTGGTGAATAAAATTTATTCACGCTGTGAATAGGTATCAGTATGAATATTTTAGGAATTGATCCGGGGACACGAAACTGTGGATATGCCATAGTAGCGATCGAAGGACAAAAATTACGATTGATTGAAGCGGGTTTAATTAAAATAAAAGCAGAATCTTTACAATATCAAATTCCTCAAGTTGCGGAAGCTATAGAACAATTATTTCATGCACATACAATTGATGAAGTAGCAATGGAAGATATTTTTTATGCGCATAATCCAAAAACTGTTTTAAAACTTGCACAATTTCGTGGAGCTATTACCCTTAAACTTTTACAAGAATATGGTATGTTTGCCGAATATACACCTCTGCAAGTTAAAAAAGCGTTGACAGGAAAAGCTAAAGCGGCAAAAGAACAAGTTGCGTTTATGGTAAAACAAATTTTAGGGATAACAAAAGAGATAAAACCACTGGATATCACTGATGCTATGGCAGTGGCAATTACCCACGCGCAAAGAGTTAAATTAGAGATCAATCAAAAAAACAGAGAGAAAAAATAAATGGGTTTTCTGCCGAAGAAAACATAGTGTTAACGTAGACAAAGGGGCTTTGCTCCTTTGGCGTAATAAAATAAATCGTAAAAGCGACCAACACACCAGGAAGATCGCTAAGTTAAAAGTGTATCTAAAGAGCCTTATATCTTGTTAATAGTTTTTATTTTGACGAGACTTTTAAGAGATTACCTTTCATAATTATCTAAAATTTTTCTGAATATGTCAAAAATCCCTATAATTTTTTTAAAATGTGTAATATTCACACTGTGATTGTATTGTGAATAAGTTATAGATTATTTTGTTCAAAAAGTGTAAAAAATCTTCTTATTTTAAGGAAATATTTATCTAAAAATAGGCTAAAAATATATTTCTTTATATAGTCTTAAAACCCATAAAATAGGGACTTCCACGAAATTTTTTATCTCCATTATCAGGTTCGTTAAAGTTATAAAAAAGTTATTCACATCAAACGATAATTTTTTTCTTTATTTATATTGTAATGACATGGTAATCCAAAGGTAATGACACTGAAATGGAGATTAATTAAGGTTTCGAAAATTGGATACATTATAAATATATGTATTCCCAAAATAAGGGGTTGTTTCATGGTAAGTGCAGAATGGGTTTTACGTAAAGAATATCCAAAAGTTTTTCAATATCCAATGATTATTAGTAAAACGATTGTTGGATTAACACGATTATTGCTTCATGAAAAATCGATAAACCGGTTTATGGAAGAACATCAAGAAAAAACTGGACTGGAATTTGTCAATGCCGTTTTGGAGCATTTAAATGTTTCCTATAAAACGATTCACCGTCAAATCGAGAATATTCCGACGATGGGGAAAGTAATCATCGTTGCCAATCATCCACTTGGAGCGTTAGATGCTTTATGTTTAATTCAGATGGTATGTTCGGTACGACAAGATAAAAAGGTCAAAATTGTTGCCAATAGGATTTTAGGTGAAATTACTCAACTTAAAGAGTTTATGATTGGTGTTGATAATATTAACGATCGTGTTTCTAAACATGCACTTCGTCAAATTGACAATGCTTTACAAGCGGAAGAAGCAGTGATTTTTTTCCCATCAGGTGAAGTTTCACGAGCCGGGTTGTTTGGGATCAAAGAGGGAATGTGGAAAGGGGGATTTATGAAGTTTGCTAAACGTAATGTAACTCCGATCCTCCCAATTTATATCAAGGGAAAAAATTCTCCTTTATTTTATGCCTTATCATGGATATACAAACCATTGGGTGCATTGCTTCTTAGTCATGAAGTATTTGCTGCGCGCAACCATATTTTTGATTTTACGATTGGTGAAATGGTGAGCGAGAAGGCATTTAGTGATTTTAATATTAGCGAAAAAAGTCATGCACGATTATTTCGTAAACATCTTTTACGTGTTGCAAAAGGGAAAAAAGGGATTTATCCGACGGAGTGTTCGATTGCTCATCCGGTATCACGACAGGAGTTGAGGAATGAACTTCGTAAAGGTGAACTTTTAGGAATGACAAATGATAATAAGCATATCTATCTAATTGAGCATGAAAATGCTCTTAATATCATTAACGAAATTGGACGTCTTCGTGAATACTCATTTCGCAAAGTAGGAGAAGGGAGCGGTCACGCACGAGATATTGATGGATATGATCGTTATTATCATCATTTGGTTCTTTGGGATGATGAAGCATTGGAAATTGCCGGAGCGTATCGTATAGGTGAGTGTGAGTGGATTCTCTCATGGCTAGGTAAAGAGGGTCTTTATATGTCTGATTTATGTATCATGAATGATCAATTTGATTCTATACTTGAAGATGCGATTGAGTTGGGTCGTAGTTTTGTTCAGCCAAAATATTGGGGAAGCCGTGCACTGGATTATTTGTGGCAGGGGATTGGTGCATATCTTAGTCATAATCCACAAGTTAAATACATGATGGGTCCTGTGAGTATTTCGGGTAGTTTTCCAAAACATGCACAAAATGCTTTGGTCTATTTTTATACCCTTTATTTTGGTGCAAATCATACAATGGTACGAGCTAAATCTCCCTATAGGCTCTCTGAATACGTCCAAAACGAGTTTAAAACTCTTTTTAGCGGTGAAAATTATACTGAGGATTTTAGAGTACTTAAAGACTATCTCAAGGCATTAGATGTATCTGTTCCGACCCTCTATAAACAGTACAGCGAGTTGTGTGAAGAAGGAGGTGTACAATTTATGGATTTCGGGATTGATACCGATTTTAATAGTTGTATTGATGGATATATTTTGGTTGATATTCGGAAAATCAAAGAGGCAAAACGACAGCGATATATTAATAACGCTGTCTAATTTCATTCTATCTTTTCTTTTTAATAAGAAAAGAAACAAAAGAAAATCGCTCCCTCAATAGAACGCTTCCAATCGCTTTGGCACTTCTGCCAGCGATTGGGCTCTAGGTAAATTTCGGGAGCATAATTAATAAATTTGCATCGCTTCAAAACACTCTTTGACAAAATCTTTTTCCGATTCAATCTTATACACTTCATTCTCATACTCAAATTCGAGTGAATATGCGTGAAGAAGGAGTCGTGTTGATCCCCCTATTCTCACTCTATCCTCAGGTGATAACTCTTTTTTGATGAACCGATTGACATCCTCTTCCTCTGGACCATACACGGGATCACCGATAATCGGATGTTTCACGTGGAACAAATGTACCCGAATTTGATGGGTTCTACCTGTCAATGGAGATGCCTCTACGAGGGTCATATCATGTTCAGGAAAGTATCGAAGTGGTCTGATAATGGTGTGAGCAGGTTTGCCTCTAGGGTCAACTTTGACCACCATGCTGATCAATAGATTGGGATGATCGATTCGAAATAGAGGTTCTTGTATATCGATTATCTCATCTACATGACCTCTAACCATCGCAAGGTATCGCTTGGAAATGAGACGCTCAGAGAATAACTTTTTTAAAACAGACTCGCTTTTTTTATGACGCGAAACTAAAACCAATCCACTCGTCTCTTGATCGATACGGTGCGTCGCGTTAGCATCCACGCCAAACTGATGTTTGATCTCATCATTCAGTGTGTAGGGTGAGAGACGGCTATGGGGATGAACACTTAAACCGCTCGGTTTGTCATAAACCGCAAAGTCGTTAGTGACAAACATCGGTTTGAATCCACGCGATAACGGCTCAAAACAGATGAACTCACAAGAGCCTTCGATGAAGCCGAATTGATCGTCCATAACGACTCCGTTTTGGCTCAATCTCCCTCTGGCAATCAGACGCTGCCCTTCGCTTCGAGAGATCCCTAATTCATCTATTAAAAATGCGAGTGCCATTTGACGTACAGGAGAATGGAGTTTTTTGGTGATGAATGGCATAGGTCTATTTTGCTTTCATCGCATCAAAACATTGAGCTACAAAATCTTCTTTGGAGATAACATGGCAAGGAATCTCATTGTAGGTAAACTCTAATGAATGGGCATGAAGTAAGAGACGTGATGCACCTGTATTGGAAAAGCGTTCTTCGCTGGACATCTCTCGATCTAAAAAGCGGACGGCATCATTTGCATCCTGACCGTAAATCGGATCACCGACAATTGGATGTTCCACGTGGAACAAATGAACCCGTATCTGATGTTGACGTCCCGTATACGGTGAAGCCTCGACGAGGGTGGTATCGGTGTCAGGGAAATACTTCAGAGGAGTGATAAAGGTACGGGAGGGTTTTCCCTCAGGATGAACCCGAACAATCATACGGACGATAGAACTCTCATCTTCACGACGCAATAAAGGCTCTTGTATATCGAGTGGATCTTTGAGATGCCCTTTTACCATAGCAATATACTTCTTGGTAATTTGGCGCTCTTCAAACATCATCTTCAAAGCACGCTCACTTATTTTGTTTCGTGCCGCTAAAACCAAACCGCTCGTTTCCTGATCGATCCGATGGGTGATGTTGGCATCATGACCGAAACGGTGTTTGATCTCATCATTCAGACTATAAGGGGTATGACGATTTTGAGGATGGACGAGGAGACCGCTGGGTTTGTCATAAACGGCAAACTCCTCTTCGATAAACGTAGGTTCTAATCCTAACGTCAAAGGTTCAAACGTGATAAAATCAAAAGACCCTTCGATAAACCCTGCATTGTTTGCCATCACTTCACCCTCTTGTGAAAGACGCCCTTTTGCAATTAAACGTTGTGCTTCACTTTGGGTTATCCCTAACTCTTGCATTAAAAAGCGGAATGCTTTTTGACGAGTCGGTGCATGAAGCTGTTTGGTAACGAAGGGCAATTTAATTCCTTTTTAGGGAGGGTTGGATAGACTTATATATACAGTAGAATATGTCCGTTCGTGGTGAGCTTGTCGAACCATGAACAAACCCTTCGACAAGCTCAGGGTGAACGGATATAAAAAAGTCTAATTTTATTAGCGCATTTTAGCATAGTAAGGAAAGAGATATGGTAGATCGTTACGCCAGAGAAGAGATGAAATCCAAATGGAGTATCCAAGCAAAATATCAAGCGTGGCTCGATGTTGAAAAAGCGGTTGTCGTTGCGTGGAATAAATTGGGTTTGATCCCCGATGAGGATGCAGAGAAGATTGTTAAGAATGCAGGATTCAGTGTTGAGCGTATTGATGAGATCGAAGCGATCACTCGTCATGATTTGATCGCGTTCACCACATCGGTTTCGGAAACTCTCGGAGAAGAGAGTCGCTGGTTCCATTATGGTATGACATCTTCTGATACGGTTGATACGGCTGTTGCATTACAAATGCGTGATTCATTGGCATTGATTATCGAAGATGTCAAAATGGTTATGGCCTCGATTAAAACCAGAGCCGAAGAGCACAAGATGACATTGATGGTGGGACGCTCACATGGTATTCACGGCGAGCCGATTACGTTTGGCTTGGTGTTAGCGGTTTGGTACGATGAGATGGCGCGTCATTTGACAAACTTGGAACAAACGATGGAAGTGATTTGCGTCGGTCAAGTTTCAGGGGCGATGGGTAACTTTGCTCACGCGCCGTTAGAACTCGAAGAGTATACGTGTGAAGCGTTAGGACTCAAATCAGCTCCTGCGTCTAACCAAGTTATCCAACGTGATCGTTATGCGCGTCTCGCTTCGGCGCTCGCATTGATGGCAAGCTCTATCGAGAAATTTGCGGTACAGGTTCGTCACTGGCAACGTACCGAAGTGTATGAGTGTGAAGAGTTTTTCGCTAAAGGGCAAAAAGGCTCAAGTGCAATGCCACACAAGCGTAATCCGATTTTGACCGAAAACATAACTGGGTTAGCACGTATGGTTCGTGCCTATGTTATCCCTGCGATGGAAAACGTGGCGTTATGGCATGAGCGTGATATCTCACACAGCTCAACTGAGCGTTTCTGGTTGCCGGACAGTTTCGTAACCTCTGATTTCATGCTACACCGTTTTAACAGTGTTATCGCTAACCTCGTCGTTTATCCTGAGAACATGATGCGCAATCTCAACCTAACCGGCGGTTTGGTTTTCTCTCAACGTGTTTTACTTGAACTTCCTCTCAAAGGGGTAAGTCGTGAAGATGCGTACCGCATTGTTCAGCGTAACGCGATGAAAGTATGGGAAGGGTTGCAACAAGGGAAAAGTGCTACAAATGAAAAAGGGGAATCTCTTTATCTACAATATCTTTTGGAGGATGAAGAACTTCGTAACTCGCTGAGTGAAGAGGCTATCCGTGAATGTTTCAACTTTGATTACTACACTAAAAACGTTGATAAAATTTTTGCACGGGTGTTTAAATAAAACAGTAAATAATGGTTCATAATTTACTTGGAATTTTATATACAAAAGAGTTTTTAGAGTTGCAAATATTTCTAAAATTTGAGGGTATAATACTCCCTCTTATGTACCTCAAGGAACGTACCGAATGTTAACAATTATTAAGCGTAACGGCCGCCGAGAGGCGCTCGATATTACTAAAATCCAAAAATATACCTCTGCCGCCGTTAAGGGTCTCGTTAACGTATCGCAAAGTGAGTTGGAAGTAGATGCACAAATCCAGTTTCGTGACGGAATCAATAGTAATGAGATTCAGCATACCCTTATTAAAACAGCGGTTGATAAAATCGATATCGATTCCCCCAACTGGACATTTGTCGCATCACGTCTCTTTTTATACGATCTTTATCACCGCGTAAACGGTTTTACCGGCTATGGCTCTTTGCAAAGCTATTTTGAACGGGGTGAAGGTGAAGGACGTATTCTTCTTGGACTCAAAGAGAAATACGATCTAGCGGATTTGGATGCATACATCGTCCCTGATCGCGATTTAGAATTTAACTACCTTGGCGTTAAAACATTGTATGACCGTTATTTGATTAAAGATCGTCAAGGTGATCCGATCGAACTCCCTCAGCATATGTTTATGGCGGTTGCGATGTTCTTGGCGCAAAATGAGTCTGATCGTCAGGGATGGGCGAAAAAGTTTTACGACATGATGTCCAAATTCGAAGTGATGATGGCGACCCCTACCCTCTCCAATGCCCGCACCAATCGTCATCAGCTCAGCTCATGTTATATCGGTTCTGCTCCTGATAATATCGAAGGGATTTTCGATGCCTACAAAGAGATGGCATTGCTCTCTAAATTCGGCGGAGGGATCGGTTGGGACTGGACTCAGGTTCGTGCTATGGGATCTTTCATCGACGGTCATAAAAATGCTGCCGGCGGAACCGTACCGTTTTTGAAAATCACCAACGATATCGCGATTGCCGTTGATCAGCTCGGAACCCGCAAGGGAGCTATCGCAGTTTATTTAGAGCCGTGGCACATGGACGTCAAAGATTTCCTTGATGTGAAGAAAAACTCAGGGGAAGAGCGACGACGTGCCCACGATTTGTTCCCTGCCCTTTGGATCAACGATATATTTATGAAGCGTGTCGTTGAAGACGGCATCTGGACGATGTTCGATCCGTTCGATGTGAAAGAACTCAGTGAGCTTTACGGCGATGATTTTGAGAGACGTTACCTCGAACTCGAACAAGATCCGAGCGTAGTCAAAGAGCATACGAAAGCCAAAGATTTGTGGAAAAAAATCCTCACTTCGTATTTTGAGACAGGAAGTCCGTTCTTGTGTTTCAAAGACAGTGCAAATCGTGCGAACCCGAACGATCATTTCGGGATTATCCGCAGTTCAAACCTGTGTACCGAGATTTTCCAAAATACTCAGCCAAACCACTATTTGATCAAAATTAAATACGAAGACGGAAGCTTTGTCACGTATGAAGAAGACGAGATTGTTAAAGTCGATAGCGGTATCGAAAAAACAGCGAACAAAATCACAGCGCTCGATTCACTCGGCGGACGTCCGATCTACATTGTCGAAAAAGAGAAAGTGGACGGTGCAACGGCGGTATGTAACCTCGCATCGGTTAACCTCTCTCGTGTTCATACGAAAGAGGATATCGATCGTATCGTCCCCGTAGCGATCCGTGCTCTCGATAACGTTATCGATCTGAACTTCTATCCGCTAGAGAAAGTCAAACGGACGAATATGCGCAGCCGTGCAATCGGTTTGGGTGTTATGGGCGAAGCGCAAATGTTGGCTGAAAACAAAATCGTCTGGGGAAGCCAAGAGCATTTCGACAAAGTCGATGAAGTGATGGAGGCAGTGAGCTATAACGCGATTCTCGCTTCCAGCAACCTCGCCGTCGAAAAAGGCTCTTACGCAGAGTACGAAGGTTCTAAATGGAGCCGTGGAATCCTCCCGATGGACCACGCAACCGCAGAGGTACAAAACCTCGTCGATCGCGGCGGATTGTTCGCACCGAATTATGAGTGGGATGAGCTTCGTGAAACGATCAAAAAACAGGGTATGCGTAACGGCTATCTGATGGCGATTGCACCGACCTCTTCTATCTCGATCCTCACGGGGACGACACAAACGATTGAACCGATCTACAAACGTAAATGGTTTGAAGAGAACCTCTCAGGATTGATTCCGGTCGTCGCACCGAAACTCAGCCCTGATACGTGGGGATATTACACTCCTGCATACGATCTCGATCAAACGATCCTCGTTAAAGCGGCGGCTATCCGTCAAAAATGGATCGACCAAGGGCAAAGTCTCAATATCTTTATCACCCTAGATCGTGCCAGCGGTAAATATCTCAACGATATCTATATGCTCGCATGGAAACTGGGTCTCAAATCGACCTACTATCTCCGATCTCAATCGCCGGAACAAAAACAAGATACGGCGGATCGCTCGATGGAGTGTGAAGGGTGCCAGTAAAGCCCCTGAGCGCTTCAACGCTCAAAAACCTAATGGAGCGCATTGATAATGCCGCTCAGGGCGAAATCCGCTCTTTAACTCCTCTCTCCCCTACTTCCATAGAAATTCGTTTTAGTGTTCAGGACATCGCACGCGGTTATGATTGGATCGATGTACTCTTTCGTATCGAGGGGGTAAATGATGCCAAACTCGTGAGTGACAATGTTCTACGTGGTTTGGATATGTCTGAGGGGATAACAGTGGAGCTAACGGCTAACAGCGCTGCGTTAGCGATCGGTAGTTATACCGGACGGTGCGATGAAGCGCCGTTTTATATACTAGGAGCTTCGATCGGCTACGAAGAACTTCCTTTTAGTGGGTAATTGCTAACGTTCGTGGTGAGCTCAAGGAAACATCGCTTCGCGAGCGGTACCCTTGTTTTGTCGAACTATGAACGTTTACCCTTCGACAGGTTCAGGGCGAACGGAATTCAGTAATCCATTCACGCAACTCTCGATCATCGTATACACGCGCTCAAACCCCTCAAATCCCTCAAAAAAGTATGGATCGGGAACATCGGCACCGTTATGCCCAAAATCTCCCAGTTTCACCAAATTTTGACACCCTAGCGCTTTGAGATCACGGTAGTTGCTTTGATCCAATGCAACAATCAGATCAAAGGCACTAAAATCGGTTTTTTTCACCTGACGGGCACGAAGATGCGAAATATCGACAGCGTGATTTTTAGCGACCGTTACGGAGTGCTGACACGGTGCTTCACCCACGTGCCAGCTCCATGTCCCTGCCGAATCGACGGTGACCTCATGACCCCCCTCTTCTATCAGCTTTCTCGCTACCCCCTCAGCGATGGGTGAACGGCAGATATTTCCTAGACAGACGAAGAGGATACTTTTCATGGCATGAGCCTTAAGATTTTTCATATTTTACCAAATATTTGTTTTCAAAGACGAGAGAGTATATATTGACAATAAATATTTTGTCAGATAGAATGACAATAAATATTTTGTCAAGGAACTTGAAATGCAATTATGTGTTGGACAAGTAGCGCGTGCAGAACAATTTTGGGCGAGAGATACGGAGATAAACCGTATTTGGGATTCAGTGGACTCAGGCGGGCACATTTTGATAGCGGCTCCCAGACGTGTTGGAAAAACATCTGTTATGTACAAAATGTACGATGAACCTCGTGAGGGATATGTTGTTGCGTTTGTCGATGTTGAATCGGCAGATAATGAGCATGAATTTTGGCATAAACTCTTCAATACTCTAACTAGTGAAACATTTATCTCTCAAACACACCGTTATACGGCGAAATTGGCAACTTCACTACGCGAATTAGCCGGAAAAGTAAAAAAAGTTTCGACATCGGGAATCGAATTCGGTGATGGAGAAACATTGGATTACGCAGCAGCATTTGAAAAATTTGTAATGGAATTGCAAATAGATAAAAAACTCATCATTATGGTCGATGAGTTTGCTCAAGCGGTAGAGAATATCATTAAATATCAGAGCAAGGAGCGAGCTGAGTCATTTTTACGAACTGCACGGAGCCTACGACAAAATCCTAAAATATTGGAAAAAGTAACGTTTATATATGCAGGTTCCATTGGACTGGAAAGTGTAGTTGCGAGAATCGGCGCAACAAAATCGATTAATGATCTTAACAGCATAAAAATACCTCCTTTGGTATTTGAGGATGCTTTTGCATTCACTCGTGCTTTATGTAAAGAGATAGAAGCGGATGATAAAGCTATTACGTATTTGTTAGAGAAAATTGAGTGGCTGATCCCTTTTTATATCCAGCTAATTATTCAAGAGACAAATAAAGAGATGCTTACCCGTGAAAATGTAGATAGTGCTATTACAGCGGCTTTAGCGCATAAAAATCATTTTGAACATTGGAAAAGCAAGCTGAAAGAGGCATTTGAACCGACAGGCTACAACTTCGCAAAAGAGATTTTGAATGTTATATCTGACAAACATACGATTAAATCATCAGCGATTACGAATCTGATTTCAAAACATAATTTGGATCATGATATAGCTAAAGAGATTCTTCATACTCTCGTGTATGATGGCTATATCAATAACAATGATGACCCAAAAATATACCGTTTTAACTCTCCGATTTTGCGAATGTGGTGGTATAACAATGTCGCTAACTAACTACTCACGCTACAAATACACCCCCGATGAGATGGAAGAGCGTGAGTTCCTATCGCGCTTCGTCGTTCGTACGGACATATTTAATGAAATATTCGAAGATATAAAATTAGCCAACAATACGGTGCCACAACAGCACTACATTATTATCGGTCAGCGGGGGCAGGGAAAAACGACGTTATTGCGAAAGGTGTTGCTTGAGGTGAAAAACTCTCCCGAACTCTCGGAACGTATTTTCCCCGTTAAATTTTCTGAAGAGCAGTATCAAATCCGCTCTCTTAGCCGACTGTGGGAAGAGGTTGCCGATTATCTTCAAAGCATCTATCCCGATAGTTTCCCTGACATACTGGACAAAATGGAAGTGCATTTTGATGATGAAGATTATGAGCTAAAAAGTTTTTCTCTTTTTGAAAACACCGTTATCCAATCGGAGAAAAAATTATTATTGTTGATCGATAATATCGATGAATTGATCGGTAAACTAAGTATCAAAGAACAGAGAAGACTACGGGAGATTTTGCTCAGTTCTTCGTCTATTCGTATCATCGGCGGCTCCACCGATATGCTCGAACAGCACCACAAATACGATAAACCGTTTTACCAGTTTTTCAAGATCATTAAACTGCGCGGGTTCAATGAATCCGAAGCGCACACGTTTCTCCGTGCTATTGCCAAAGAGGATCAAAAAGAGCAAATAGAGACACTCATACGAACCAATCCTGCTCGGATTGAAACTCTCCGACGATTGACGGGGGGAGTGCCGAGAACACTGGTGATGCTCTTTGATATTCTGATGGATGATGGGGGAAATGCCTTTGATGATTTACTTAAAATTCTCGATGAGGTAACACCGCTTTATAAACATCGTATGGATGATTTACCTCCGCAGTTGCAGGAGATTGTCCACACTATCGCGATGAACTGGGATGGGATGTTCACCCGTGAAGTGGCGAAAAAAACCAAACTGGAGAGCAAAGCGATCTCCTCACAGCTCAAACAACTCGAAAAATATGAGATCGTCGAATCCGAATCGATAGGCAAAAATAAAATCTACAAGATAAAAGAGCGTTTTTTTAACATTTGGTATCTGATGCGCTATGGGCGAAAAAAAGACCGACAGCGAGTGGAATGGCTTGTGAAGTTTTTAGTTTCTTGGTACACAAAAGAAGAACTGAATGAACGAGCAGAACAACTAATTAAAGCACTGGGAACAAAAGAAGTAAGTCCAAATCATGCGTTTCACATGACCGAAGCATTAAGTCATGCTGGTATTAATTCAAATATAGAACATAAGCTTAAACTTGTAGTAAATGAATATTTGCAATTAGTGAAATCAAACCTATTTAATGAAATGTCACCATCTGATGTAATGTTGTTAGAAAAAGCAAAACAATTATTCAAAGAGAAGAAATTAGAAAATGCATTAATAGTGCTTCAACAACTCAAAACATATGACTTGAGAATAGAGAAATTAAAAGAAAAACTTGAAGGGGACATCGTAATAATAAAGATGATTCAAGAAATGCATTCATTGCAAGATGAAATGGTAAATGATTATTCGAGTCGTATAGATGAATTAATTGGACTAGTAACAAAACGATATAATGAATCCAAAATACCTGTAATTATACTGGTGTTATCACTACTAAAACTAAAATGTGATTTTTGTCAACAAAGTTATGCAGATTTCACAAAATGGATGGAAATAAAAGAGACAATTGGATTTGACCCACTTACTCAGGAATATTTAAAAGTTTTGATAGCAAAAAGACAATACTACCAAGCTAAAAAATTCTTTGAAATGGAAGAATACCGATTTAAAGACATCTACAAACCGATTTGGTACGCGCTAATGCATCTCATGGGAGAGGAT
>NZ_JBAQPS010000377.1:0-3055 GCF_049305995.1 Sulfuricurvum sp. | reverse complement strand
TAAAGTATTTTGAAAGGATTGTACAAATTCCATAGACGGCTCTAATATCGTAGTGTTGAGTTCGGTATTTGTTAATGAAACTTGCTGTATAGGTTTTTGAATAGTAACCTTCTTCTCTTGTTTTAGCATTTGTTTCTGAACGGTATGAGGATTATAATTAAGCCAAAGTAAGATAGCAGAAGAGATTAAACTTATTATTAAGAAAGCAAAAAAATAAGGTAGAATAGATTTAAGCTTATACTTAAACCAGCGTCGCTCTAAACTTTTAACATCAAGCATGTATCAATCCTGTATGAATTGCGGCCATTTCAATCCATTTTGTTTTGATAAGATTGTACTGGATTAATAAGGGATTATGTTCTTCATACCAACAATAAAGACTAAATAGAGAGAACAGTAATTTATTGGTTTCACGATAATTCCCATGGGTAAGGGTTGCTATGAGTTTCATATTTCTATCGTTGAACATATTGGCGACGTCAAAACAGTTTGCTTTTAAAAGTTTTTTTTGTACATAAATTTTTAGTTCTTCAGTGGTTGCATTTTGCAATTCAATACTTTCCCAAATACGAGTTTGGAAATGTTCTTTTGCGATGATATCTTCTTTATCGGTTTTATGGAGAGTTATAACAAATTTAACGGCTCTTGCATCTGAAATAAGGCGGATTTTTTCCATTAATGCTGAACTATAAAGTTGAGCTTCATCCAGTAAAACAATGGGAACATGATTGAGAGTCATGGCAGAAGCTATCTCTAAAAAACGATTTAGGGTTATTGGCTCTCTTGGCTCATGTCCAAAAAGATTTTGAGCAAGTACACGTAAAAAATCATCTTCATCAACGATGGGGGTAGAGACCATTAAAACGGTTTGATATTTGGATAAATCATGATGTAACTTATGAAGTAACATGCTTTTTCCGGTTCCCGGTTTACCATAAAGTAAAATCATTTTTAAAGGTTTTTGTACCGAATTTTTAAGCGATTGGTACATATGTGAAACGCTATCTATTTGAACGTAATCTCGAGGATTCACTACATCTAAAAATAGATCCCGAGGTTTTGAAAAAAGGGAATTCTCCATTTCTATTTGCTTTCTTGTTTTGCTTCTTCTTCGATTTGCTTACCTAGACGTGCATAACCTAAATCACCTAAACTGAGCGAATCTTTTTCTTTTTGAACAATATGTGGTTCGATGATGATAACAATTTCTTCAGTTCTTTTACTCATTCCTTCTTTTTTAAAGAGATAGCCTAATACCGGAATATCACCTAAAAGTGGTATTTTATTGTCATCTTGAACATTTTTAGTATTGATTAATCCACCCAAAATGACACGGTTGCCATCTTTAACACTGATGACAGATGACATCTGTCGACGACTTAAATCGGGAGGCATTTTTCGTGTTGCGTTATCTGCGGAGAGTTGAGAGGCAGTTTCAGATATCGATGGATTAATACGTAGCGTGATACTGCCATCTTTAGAAATTTCAGGGGTGATATCGAGTAAAACTCCTGAAAAGACAGAACTGACAACTTCAGTTTTCGATTGTTGTCCTGTCGTGCCTCCTGCCAATGTTGAGGTGTTTTCAGTTTTGTAAAAGTATTCAGTACCTGCTGTGATTAAAGCAGGTTGATTGTTGAGGGTTAAAATTTTCGGGTTCGAAATAGAGTAGACATCTCCTTGTGTTTTCAAAAATTTCACTACTTCATTTATGCTGCCTTGTGCACCTAATTGAAAAATACTACCGATATTTCTTGGATTTGCAGCACCGGTTACAGAACTGATCGCACCGATAACATTATTTGAAGCTGTACCGGAATAATCTGTAATGTTTTTTGTATTATATGTATTAAAAGCTAACCCAATATTTTGTAAAGCATAGAGTTGTGACCAATCGATACCGGTTGAGGAAGCATCACTAAAAACGACACTGTACATTTTAACATCAATCAAAACTTGTGTTTGCATTTTCTTTTGGAGATCATCTAAGTAGGTATCTAGCCGTTTAAGCTGAGGACTTGTAGCTGTGACAGTAATCAAACCGGCATTTTTATTAATCATTGGGAGTTTTGCCGTATAGGCATCTTCAGGGCGATTGAGAACACTTTCAATTTCTTTGTCAAGAATTTCCCAAAACTGTACTTCGTCACTTGAGGTTATTTTAGTGCCTGATTCTGAAGAAGCTCCCCCCTGTTGTCCGCTTGTAGAGGAACTGGCACCTGTTGCTGATGTGCTAGTATTGGAACTAAGTGTTATATTTGCACTTCCAGTCCCTTTCCGTTCGGAAATAATATAATCGATATTATATGTTTTAGTTGAGAGATATGAAATCTTTAATACATTATTTTTCAATGTATATTGAAGATTGTTTTCTTTAATAATTAAATCCAAAACTTCATTGATCGTTAGGTTTTTCAAAAAAGTTTTATTCATTTGTTTTTTTAGGATATTGTCAGCTTCAGTATCGGCAACAATCACACTCATGCTGCATTCATCGCTTAATTGGTCAACAAACTCTCCGATACTTGTTCCTTTGACGGAAGAGATATTAAAAAGCTCATAAGTGCAATCTGCTTGTAACGCAGGAGATAAAAAGGCAGCCGTGGCAACGGATAACATAAACGCTCGTGCATGGTGTTTAATTACAGATGTCATGATACTTTCCTATTTTGTGATTATTTTGATATTATTATTTGGTTTTGTTAAAAACAAAATGAGTTTTTGGTCTTTTTTCCCGCTTAATAAAACAGAGTTTGGTTTTATTTCACTAAGGGTAAAATTTCGTATACTTTCGCCTACTTTGTACCATTTTCCATTGATCAATACTGATTTATTCATGATTGCCAAAAGGTGTAAAGGTTCTTCTATAATTTTTGGAGGTGTAATAACTCCTAGTGTACTGCCGATTTTTGGAGGTGCTAAAAATTTTGATCCATTGGTAATGACCGGTGAGCTTTTTTTCATTTTCATAGGATCGCGTAGGGTATTGATAAAGTGTTCCGATACACCGACTCTTGAAGGTAAGATAGCTTGTATTTGCTCATCTACCCAAACA
>NZ_JBAQPS010000376.1:0-4899 GCF_049305995.1 Sulfuricurvum sp. | reverse complement strand
AACATATCCTGCCAAAGGTATCGAAAAAAATATATAGGTAACAATATCATCTTCACTTTTACCGATCCATGCCATGATAAAAAGGACAAACAGAATCTGAAAGCTTTCCATAATCAGATAGATTTTTTTCGTCACCAAAGGGGCAAGCATCATCGTCGCGGTGAGATAAAACATCCATGAGTAACCGACAAAATGGACGGGATTGCCAAAGAGCAGATATGTCAGTGCAACAGAGCTGAATCCTATCGTACCGAACGTCGTAATCGCCTCGATACGACGATTCTCGAAATACGGATGCGCTACAGCGATAATCACCATAACAGCAAAAAAAACCGCCGTGAGCCTGCCTCCGAGTACATACAAAAATTCGCTTGTTGAGCCGTATGTTTTGTAGTCAAAAGGGATATAAATAACAGCCAAAAAAAGACCAATATAACTAAAAAGGAGAAAGTTTTTAAATATCCGATCTCCGAAATACGTTTCAAACGATTCAAAACGGATAAGACGATTAGATGATACGATAAGAGTATTCGTCATATTGCACTCTCGCTAATAGTGGGATTACTTATAGCGTAATACAAAATATGTTATTGGAACCTTAAAGTGCTTTTAGTTCTTCATTCTAGCCCGTCGCTCGAAAATGGGAAAAAATATGGCAGGGTGAAAGATTGGATATATGTAATCAATTAGATACGAAAAAATTTATTATCTTCGCCGAATATGACAATTTTAACGAAAAGAGAATCTAGACTCTATGTCGTAGCACGATGACGGATAGAAAATTATCGCTTACTCAATACTGCCAACGCACCTTTATAAATCGGTTCATCGATAAATCCGTACCGTTCATCCACAAATCCGCTGATTCCTCGCGCGGTCTGTTCTTCGAACAATTGTACGATTTTTTGACACCGTTCTAATTCTGCTTCGGAGTGTCCAAATATCTCATGGATCAAATCGACTTGAGTGGGGGCGATACACCCTTTGGCATCGAATCCCATCATTTTTTCCAGTTCAAGCCAGTTGCGCAATCCATCATGATTTTTGTAATCTTGATAGACGAACGATACGGGTTTGACATCGCAAGCACGGCACGTCATTAAAAAATGAGACAACATATACAAGACAGTAGGATTATCCGGTATCAGCAAAGATTGTGAAAGTCCCAAATCGGCGAAAAGATCGAGAACACCCAGATAAAATACGGTGATTCTTGGATCGATTTTGAGTAACGAGAGGGAAAGCCACGCCTCTTTGGTCTCGATCGAGAGATGGATTTCGATTCCCTCATCAACGAGAGTCAAAATTCGTTTGACATCCTCAATATTTCGAACCTTCGGAACACGAATCGCATCGGGCATGAACGGATTTAGAAATAAAATCTCCTCTGCACCCCCCTCATCAAGCGGATTAACTCGAACGACCAGTTTTTTATCACTATTGGGATTAGAAGCCAACGCCATCGCACACAGTACCAAAGCATAAGGCTTTTGCTGAATGCTTACACCATCTTCAAGGTTTAGCATCACACACTCTGCGCCGAGATTCGGGATTTTTAAGAGGTGTTTGATGTTATGAGCCGAAAGCATCATTGCGGATCGAAAGGACAAAGAGGTATTGCAATAACGTTTTAGCGGTATGGCGAATGAACGTAGCGATTCAAGATCACCGGATTTTATAAACTCATTGAGCTTGTCTGGGTTGTTTAGAGGCACGGTTAAACTCCTCACGGTGTAGATAATAATAGAGTGTCTGTATCTCGGTATCGGTGAGATAATAGCGCGGCATTCCTACGATACGGGCATTCACTTTTTCGTAAAATTCATGAAATGAGAGTTTATGGATCGGTTTAGCAATGAAAACTTTATTTTTTCCTTCGTCACGATAACGAGCAATCAGTTTTCCCTCTCCTTTTTCTCCATGACACAAATGGCATCCTATCCCTCTTGGATTATGATAAAGCCCTGCTGCATACTCTTCTTTCGTAATAAACGACTCCGAATATGCAAAAGTGTATGCTAAACCCAACAGTATAATCCCTCGCACTTATTCCCTTTAACCATTTATTAGTCTTAACTCGGTATCATACCAAAAAACAATTTGACGGTGATTAAATGCAGATTCTTGACGGTAAATCCCTCGCACAAAAAATCGAAAATAAAGTCTCTCTCGAAGCCAAAGAGCTTAAATCCAAAACTGGAAGAGTTCCCGGTTTAGCGGTGATTTTGGTGGGGCACGATCCGGCGAGCCAAGCTTATGTCGGAATGAAGAAAAAAGCATGTGATCGTGCCGGTTTTTACTCTGTCACCCACGAAATGCCCGATGATATTTCCCAAGATGCCATCATTAAAACCATCGAAATGATGAATACAAATCCTAACATCGATGGTATTTTGATCCAGTTGCCTTTACCTAAACACATTGATACTACAAGAATCCTTGAAGTAGTTGCACCGACAAAAGACGTGGATGGATTTCATCCTTATAATGTCGGGCGTCTCGCTACTGGATTGGATGGTTTTGTACCGTGTACGCCACTGGGAGTCATGGAACTGCTTGCCGAATACAATATCAATCCAAAAGGGAAAAACTGCTGCGTCGTAGGCGCATCCAACATCGTCGGAAAACCGATGGCTGCACTTTTACTAAATGCCAATGCAACGGTTGAAATCTGCCATATTTTTACTGATGATTTGAAAAAACACACTCTCTTAGCTGACGTTATACTCGTTGGTGCAGGGGTTATAAACCTGATTAAAGAAGATATGGTTCGCCCTGATGCCATTGTCATCGATATCGGAATCAACAGAGCTTCCGATGGGCGCCTTGTCGGAGATGTCGATTACGACGCGGTAGCGCCGAAAACTTCCTATATCACCCCTGTGCCTGGGGGAGTTGGTCCGATGACGATCGCAATGCTCCTCTCCAACACCCTCAAAGCCGCACAAATTCATGCACAAGAAGAGAACTGATTTTGAAGAAAAAAATATTTAATGCAGCGCACAGCGCTTACCGTTTTTCCAATACATGGACAGGGACTATTATTATTGTCCTATTTATCATTTTCTTTGTAGCGCAAGCCTTTCGTATCCCTAGTGGGTCAATGAAAGATTCCCTTTTGGTTGGCGACCATCTGTTTGCCAAAAAATTTGCTTACGGTATTTCTACGCCTCATATACCGTTTCTCGAAATTCCTCTGATCCCGAGTACCGATGGTCATATCCTCGATGGTGATGAACCCTCACGCGGTGATATTGTCATCTTCCGCTATCCGAATAATACACAGCTCCACTACGTTAAACGATGTGTCGCATTGCCGGGTGATGAGCTCTTTTTACAAGATAAAGTTCTTTATCTTCATCCGCGTGAAGGAGATGAATACGTTAGAACTGCTTTTACTGGGTATGAAACAATTGAAATCGACGGAAAGTTATGGGTAAAAAATCCTTATTCCAAAGATCACCCTGGGATTCATAATGATGATAAAATCATCGATAACGGAATCTATCCAAATGAGCTTTTTAACTTTACCCCTATTCAGGTTCCTGAAGGGGAATATTTCATGATGGGTGATAATCGTGATCACTCCAACGACAGCCGTTTCTGGGGTTCTGTCCCTTATGGGCTTATCGAAGGAACACCATGGTTTGTCTATTTTAGCATGGACACTAATTATGAAGTACGTTGGGATCGAATCGGAAAAACACCAACCGATTTAGAACAAACAACCATTCTCGATCGTGCCATCGCTGAACGGATAAAAGAAGACGCAAACGATCATGGGATTTATTGATTTAATCGAAATCACTGCAGCAATCATAGCTCTTCTCATCGCCATTATAGGGCATGAAATCATGCATGGTTGGGTTGCTTATAAATATGGCGATATGACGGCAAAAAACAGTGGTCGTCTCAGTATCAATCCACTTATCCATATCGATCCGTTCGGTTCAATTCTCGTCCCTCTCATGACCTATTTTATTCCGATGTTAATGGGAGCAGATAGCGGGTTTTTGTTTGGTTGGGCGAAACCGGTCCCCATTCATACCAACACGGTTATCCGCAACGGCGGGTATAACGCCGCAATGCAGGTGAGTTTGGCAGGGATTGTTTATAATCTATTCCTAGCAACTTTCTCCTCTGTCATCTTACTTTCCATGTCTCAGCCTACAGAAGCCGACAGTATCGTCTATGTTTTCGGATATATTTTTATTCTCAAATTGCTCCTCATTAATGTTATTTTAGCGGTCTTTAATCTCCTCCCGATTCCGGGATTTGACGGGGCTCATTTCATCAGCTATTTCACCCTAAAATATAAAATATATGCCGTCGCAGAATTTTTCACTAAAGCCGAACCTTATGGAATGATTGTTATCATCATCATATTGGTTACGCCACTGAAAATCCCTCTCGTTATGTGGCCGATACAAACGGTTTTAAATTTATTAGTGGGTTAAGGAATGTTATGAAATTTTATATTGCTACCGATCATGCCGGAATCGATCTTAAAAATTTTACCGTCGAAAATCTCCGTTCCAAAGGACATGAAGTAATCGATTTGGGACCGTTTGATAAAAGTAGAGTCGATTATCCCGATTATGCGGTAAAAGTATGCGAAAATGTTTTGTCCGATACAGGTTCACAAGGAATATTGATTTGTGGTTCAGGAATTGGGATGAGCATGGCCGCTAACCGCTTTCACGGTATCCGTGCCGCTCTCTGTCACGATGCTTATACCGCAACTGTTGCCAGAGGACACAATGATGCCAATATCCTATGTTTCGGTGAACGGATCGTAGGTCAAGGGGTAGCAGAGTCGATTCTCGATGCATGGATTGCAGGAATATTTGACCATCACTTTACCTTATCAAATGGAGTATGAACATGACACTTAAAGAG